>CAYYCR010000089.1:0-8001 GCA_964470385.1 uncultured Muribaculaceae bacterium
AAGATAGACTTACAATTGAATTTAAATTAAATAAGATTACAACAATTGAAGAAGCTAATCAATTCCTGCCTAAATACATTGAAAAATATAATAAAAAATTTGCTGTAGAACCTCAATCAAAAGAAAATAAATTTATTCCATTACCAGCATATATAGATTTAAGTTTATTACTTACAAGTAAATTTACAAGAGTAATTGATAATTCTGGTACTTTTAGTATTCAAAACAAAAAATTTCAAATTGTTGATAATGATATACTACCAAAGGCTAAAGTAACAATATATATGAGTCATAAAATTGGAATTATAGTTGAATATAATAAAAAAGGTACAAAGTAGTTTGTTTAGATAATGTACCTTCTACATATTCAACGTTAACGTTAAATAAATTCTGCAAAGAATATGAATCTGATGTTAAAGAGTTTGTTACAGAAATGTGTAGTTATAACTCTAAAGAAATATCTCCTTTGCTAACTACATCATAACATATTTTTGAAATAATAATTTTATTTTCGTAATACAATTTACGACACTATTTCTTTCTTGTTACTAAATTCAAAACTCATCTATGAAATTTTTATTCATTTGTGAATAGAAATTTCATAGATGAGTTATACTAGCTTAACAAGATAGAAATACTTATCATTTTTGCTAATTATAGTTAAAAAAGGAGATTGAAAATAAATACAGATGAAATAATTAATTTTATTTTCTATCTAGAGGATAAAGTTAATCCAGTTTATAGTAAAGAAGTAAGAAAAAGTGTAAATAATTTTATTACTAAACTAAAATCAATATAATTTACAGTTTCATTACCCTTATAGGAATTATTCAGACGTTAAAATAGTTCCTTTTTATAGGAACTATTCAAAAACTATTGACACACTTAATCATTTAAAATCATTTTCATTTGTGCTAGAATCATCTAATATGTGTTCTTCTGAATATAATTTATCTAGTTCTGATCCCTTGTTTTTCACTTTCATTCGATATCTCTGTTTGAGCAGGATTTTCTTGCTTTCTTCCATATAACTGTAATTCCATTTGTGATTTCATTCCTAATAATTCATGTTTAGAATAACCCTCTAAATATGTTTCAAATTCTTCTTGCGATTTAAAATGTAATTTGTCACTAATAAAAGCTTCATAATCAGTATTTAACTGTCTAACTCGTCCATCTACAGATTTTGCATTTCCACCCTCATAGTCAAAAAATACTTTTCCATCAGATGTTTGTATATAAATGGGAGCATATTCCCCTTCGACTATTTCCCTATAAACATCAGCAGTCTTTGCTACATTATTTTCATTATATTGAATTTTTCTAACAGGATATAAAAAGTGAAGAGATGAGGCCTCTGGTTGTTCTATATTATACATATCAAGTACATATATTTCATCTAATCTAAATTTAGATGGATCTGAAGTTCTACGTGGCCAAATATGCTCTTTAACACTATTAATTGGCTGTCTCTTTCTTTCTTCCTCTTCTTTTTTCAATTGTGCATTTCTGATCTGTCTATCATTTTCTATTTGTGATTTTAATGATGATAATTTTGTTTCTGAATACCACATTTCTGTATTATTTTCATACCCATTTTCTTTTAAAAATTCATTAATTGGTATGACTGTATTCTCCATTCCATCATATCTTATCAAAGTATACGTGTGAGCTTTTCCATCTTTTTCAATTTCCTCATATTCATTACAGAAATCTCCCTCTTTGGTAAGACATAGAAAGTGCAAATCCTGAGTCACTTCTTTTGTAATTTTATCCTCTTTATTAGTATCAAATGCAAATACTTTACTTTCATGATATTGAGATTCTATTCCAACAGTATTTAAAAACCTATTTGGAATGGTAATAGTACCATTCATTAAAAACGTACTAGTTACAAATACTGCTCCTAATACTCCTAACCCTATTTTTTGAAGTATTTTTTTGTTTCCTTTTAATTCAATCTTCTGTTCTGGAAATGACGTTCTAAATAATTTCATATATTTCTCCCCTCTTTTATATTTATTATATCCTAATTTTAACATTTGTCAACCGCTCTGACTAAGGGATTGTTTTCAAAGTGGGAAGATTTTCTAAAAAAACAGATTTCAAAAACAAAAAAGTTAAAGCCTAAAAAATACTTTATAATACAACTTTTACTAGAATAACATCCTCTCCTATTTTTTCAATTTGTGACCATTTGATTCCAATTTCTCCATTACTCGAAAACATAGAAACAAAGAATTTAGATTTTTCCACAATCAGTTCCGACATTTTACCATCTCCATCAATGGAAACGTCAATAATATTTCCAACCTTTTTTCCGTCTACTAAATTAATAACATCTTTATTTTGTAAATCAGATAAACGCATAAAACCACCTATTTTTATTTTATGCCTATAAAAATAAAATATCTAAATTCTGTTTAAAAAGAAAATAATTTGTTCATAAAAAAACAGAAAGGAGAATTTTATGGCACGTCATAAAGTAGAAATTTGTGGCGTGAATACTGCGAATATTAAAGTCTTAACTAATAATGAACAAATGGAGTTATTAAAAAAATTAAAAGAAGGAGATCCATTTGCGAAAGAAGATTTAATCAAAGGCAACCTCAAATTAGTCCTATCCATTTTGAAAAAATTCAGCAATCGCGTGGATAATATGGATGACTTGTTTCAGGTCGGTTGTATTGGTCTAATTAAGGCAATCGATAATTTTGACTTAGAACATGAAGTTCGTTTTTCTACTTATGCGGTTCCTATGATATTAGGAGAAATCAAACGATATCTAAGGGACAATAATAGTGTTAGAATAGCTAGAAGTATTAAAGATACCGCTTATAAAGCAAATAAAATAAAAGAAGAACTAACCAATGAATTAGGACAGGAACCTAGCATTCAAGCAATTGCTGGAAGAATGAATTTAACCGAATTTGAAGTGGGAAATGCTTTAGAATCTATGAAAGATACCATTAGTATGTATGAGCCAATTTATAGTGATGGAGGAGATACTATCTATCTGGCTGATCAATTAGAGGATAAAAAAAATCAAGATTTTGGAATTGACCTTCAAGTGGCTCTAAAAGACGCTTTGGAAAAATTAAAGGAAAAGGAAAAATATATCATTAAAGAACGATATTTATTTGGAAAAACACAGATGGAATTAGCAAGTGAAATTGGGATATCACAAGCACAAATTTCCCGTTTAGAAAAAAGCGGTTTAGAAAATATCAAAAAAATGATGCAATAAAGACGAAAAAATTTTTTCGTCTTTTTGAATCATGTATTACTTACTAAATATTCTATTATTCGGTAAAAATAATCTGATACCTTACTTTTATGAAAAAAATATAAAAAGGAACAAATTATTCTTAATTATTTCTTATTTTAAATAACAGTTAATACTCCTTAGACTCCCATTGACATTGTCTCAGGTAAAGTAGAACCTCCATCAATAACAATTCCTTGACCAGTAATATAAGCTGATTCTTCACTTGCTAGAAAAGCTGCTAACTCTCCTAATTCCTCAATCGTTCCAAGTCGCTTCATTGGAATACCAATCGCAATATTTTTAATAACATCTTCTGGATTTTCTGGACTCGTTTCCTCAGCCATTCCATCTACCATGGGTGTTTTAATATACCCAGGCATAATTGCATTTACACGAATTTTTTTATCTACTAATTCTATAGCAAGAGATTTTGTAAAACCAATCAAAGCTGCTTTTGTTGTTGCATAGGCAACTTCACCAGAATCAGCAACCATTGGTCCCGTTACACTAGATAAATTAATAATAGAGCCTCCTTCTTCTTGCATATAAGGTAGTGAGGCTTTTGTCACGTTCCAAGTTCCCTTAATATTAATATCCAAATGGAAGTCTCTTATTTTATCCCCCATTTCTTCAAATTTCATTAATTTACAAACTCCCGCATTATTCACTAATATATCGACTTTTCCAAATTTTTTACCAATCGCACTCATACAAGCAATTACCATTTTCGCATCACGAATGTCTACTTGAAATCCTGCTACTACATTACCTGGTTTCTTTAGTCTTTGTAACGATTCTCTTAAATGTTCTGAATAATCTAAAATAATTACTTTGGCTCCATATTTTAAAAATACTTCCGCTATACCATAACCATTTCCCATGGCTCCACCTGTAATAACTGCAACTTTTCCATCTAATTTTTTCATAATACCCCACCTATTCTTTATTCATTATAACACACTTTTTAAACAAAAGCCAAAATAAATTTTAGATGTCTACGTTTACGCTCAAACTAGACGAGTCCACATGACAAAAAAGAGTCACTTTAAAAAAGGACTCTACAAGCAAAAGAAATTTTAATCTTTGATACGTGACATCTTTTCTACGGTCGTTAATTGTTTTTCTTGGTTAATAATTCGAAATTCAAATCCACAAATATCCGCGATTTTTAAAATCGTTTCAAAATCAGGTTGACTGTTTTCTCTTTCATAACTAGAAATGGTAGTATCTGCTAAATTTAATTTTTTTGCTAATTCCTTTTGAGACAAGTTTGCACTTAATCTCATATTTTTCAATATATTGCCTATCATAACGTCTCACCAATAGTATTATGCCAAAAGGAAATTAATTTATCATAAAAATGCAAGAAACTTGCAACTATACTTGTTAAATGATATAATCATCATAGATGAAAGGATGACTTTATGAATAAAAAATCAATGTCACTACTCTATGTTGAATATCTAATTAAACCTCTAGAAACAATTATTACAAGTCCTGAATTTACTAAAAAATATTCAATCAAGGAACAAAGGGAAATCAATCAATTTTTAATAAAACAATATATCAATTTGGAAACATTAATCAAAGAACAATTAGAAACTTCTAAATCATTCTACTAATACATATAGTATTATTGTAGAAAGAGAGGAATCAATTTATATGGAAACATTAAAAGTTTCAACGAAATCAAATCCCAACAGTGTTGCAGGAGCATTAGCTAACGTTTTTAGAGAAAAAGGAAGTGTAGAAATACAGGCCATTGGTGCTGGAGCCTTAAATCAAGCAATTAAAGCGATTGCTATTGCTAGAGGTTTCGTGGCACCAAGTGGTAAAAATTTAATTTGTATTCCTGCATTTACAGATATTGTCATCGATGGTGATGAAAGAACCGCAATCAAATTGATTGTAGAAGCAAAATAAAGAAGAAATCTCTTCTTTTTTTAATGATATAATTCTATCTTTTTCCACTTACGAAACAAGTGGAGAATACCATATAATAAAATCCCAAAAATAAAATTACTGAAGAAGGAGGAAATAAGTGATTCCCTTAGCCTTACAACATCAAAGGGAATAAAACCAGTAATCGTTAAAAGTCCGAAACTCATAATACGATACCCTACAATGGATAACAGTAGAATCAAGGTTACATTCCATATTTTAACGGAAAGAAAATGGTATCCAAAAGAAATGAAATAACCTAGTCCTAAAAATAGGACAGCATGAATACAAACTGTATTGGTATAAATGATATCATAACAAAAACCACATCCAATACAAATTTGAAAAAATAGAGAATCGTACTTTCTAAAATACGGATAAATATTGACAAGTGCCACTATCGTAAATAGTGGAATTAATAGAGACGTCATAGAAACCATATTCGAAAAAATTCCTTCTAGCAAAAAAGAAAAAGTTAATACAATGATTAAATATATCATGTTTCCTGATCCTTTCTTTTTAAAATTGTTACATATTTCAAAGCATCAAAAGGGACTTTGGATTCTATCTCTACTAGTCTAGATAGTTCAAAATGATCCATGGTAATATTTTTGACATAGCCAACCACAATACCTGCTGGCATTTCATCGCCTAGTCCCGTTGTTGTCACGACAGAATCAATCGGAATTTCCTGATTGGAAGCAATTCCTTCTATTTCTAAAGTTTGATTTTTTTTATTATACCCTGTCAAGAGTCCATAAACATAATTTTCTCCTATTTCAATTTTTACTGATATTTTATGAGGTAATTCATCATCTGTTAATAATTTAACGGTACTATTAAAGTTGCTTACCCCACTTGTCATTCCTACTAACCCTTCGTTTACAACAACGGGCATATTATTTCCAACCCCATTATGTTTTCCTTTGTCTATTGTAACGGTTTGATAAAAGTAATCCATGTTTCGGTTGATGACAGTTGCGTTTAAGTAAACACGGTCTGATAATATAGTGTTTAATTCTAGTGTCTTTTTTAATTCTGACAGTTGAATTTCCAATTCTTTATTTTTCGCTTTTAATGCTTCACTTGCACTTGCTTGTTCTTTTAGTTCAGATAATTGTTGGTCTGTCATTTTTTCTTTGGATAATAGTGGCTTTAATAGTATTTTTTCAACTAGTAGTCCCGCATCTTTCATAATGGCTTCAACAGAAGTTAACGTTGTTTTTTTTCTTAATATAAAATAACTAGTACTAAGCAGTAGAATGACAATAATAATCACAATCAATATGATATTTTTCTTATTTTGTTTCTTTTTTTGATACATAAAATCCCCTCTTATATCTTAATTTATTACATGTTTCCATTTTCAAAAAAACTATAATATTCTTTTTTTCCAATAATAATATGATCTAATATTGGAATTCCTACTAATAAACCGATTTCTTTTAATCTTTCTGTTAGTGCAATATCTTCCCTACTAGGGGTTACTACTCCAGAGGGATGATTATGTACACATATAATGCCAGAAGCTTCAATTAAATAAGCTTCTTTAAAAATTTCTCTAGGGTGTACCAAACTATGGTTCAGTGTTCCTACGAATAATGGCATTTCTTTCAAAAATCGTTTCTGATTGTCTACATAAATACAATAAAAGTGTTCTTGTCTTTGATTCGCCAAAGTATTTTTATAATAGTCAAATACTAATCCTGCTTGATTTAGTTTTCTTTTTTCTAGTGTTGGAATGGTTTGGTTCATACGTTTTCCAAGTTCGATTGCAGCTAAAATGGTACAGGCTTTACTTTCAGCAATTCCATTGGAACGAATTAATTGCTCATAGGTTATTTGATTTAGTTCCTGAATATTATTATATTTGCTTAATAAACTTTGTGCGATTTCCTTTGCTGATTGTTTTTTCGATCCACTTTTGATTAAAATTGCTAGCAATTCTTCATTACTAAGGGCTGTTGGGCCGCTATTAATTAATCGTTCTCTTGGTCGTTCTTCTTTTGGTAATTCTTTAATTTTCAAGCTCATTATTTATCAACTCCTCATATTTTGCCAAGACTTGACCACAAATTGCACTATAGCTACTCGTATCTGGTGCTTGTTCTAACATGGTATCATATTGTTCTAATACTGTAAGAAAAGCGGAATTGCTAATGCCAAACTTCTTGACATATATATTATATCCGTTCGCTATAAAGAAATCCTTTAATTTTTTTGCATTTTCTTCTTTTAATGTCATTGCGACATAGACATAATACTTATTTTCTTCTATTTGATAAATATAATATGGTATCTTAGAAATGTTTTCTTCCATACTTTCCTTGCTAGAATAAACTCCTACTTGTAAAAAATAAACTTCTTTCATTTCTGATGTAGTATTTTGTTTATCTACTGTTTTTATATCTTCCTTGTCATATTGTTGGAATAAAAAGACACCAATTAAGCTTCCAATAGCAAGTGCAAGTATTGTTGGTATTACTAGTTTTTTTATCATAAACAATCACCAATATTACTTTATCAGATAGAAATTTCATTTTTTGTCGAAAAGACGGGATAGAAAAAAAGAGTTTTCACTCTTTTACATTGATAACCTGTATGGTTCTTGTTCTGTTCCTTTTCCTGATGTTATTTTCACGGTTGATTTTAGGAAAAGAGAGGGACGGGGACATCAAGGGACTCGCCCACGGGGAAGTCGTAAACACACACCCATGTAGGGATGAATATATTTTACTAAAATAACGCGTTGTGCTAGTTGATTCATAAAAATAGAAAAATCATTCAAAATA
>CAYYCR010000090.1:0-7965 GCA_964470385.1 uncultured Muribaculaceae bacterium
AATATTCCTATTTTCTCACCCTCTAATCGTCCCTCTCTATGTGCTTCCATTCTTGGAAACTGAATCTCATCTTCCCTTGTCCACATATCTACTGTATCCTCCATTCTTTCATATTATTTTTCATCTGAATTAAACTTTATGATTTCTTTTACTATGGGTCCAAATTTTGAATCACTTTCTAATTTTTCTAGTTCTGCTTTTTCCTTAGCATGAAATAGTAAATGATACTTTTCATTTCTTTTTTTTAAATTTTGAATATTACAGATTTTAACTTTTAAATTATCTCCAAATTTTTGGTACAGTTCTGTTTCCAACATCCGATATTCTAATAATTCTTTTTCTTCATATTCCTTATCTTTCTTCTTCTATTCTTTTTTTCCTTATCAAAGTGAATGTATTTCTATTATAATAGATAAATATCGTGTTATCAAGTTCATTCTCCCCCAACAATATTACTCGATAAAACTAGCGTGATTACCTTACTTTTTTGTGAAAAAAATACAAAAAAAGCAAATTTACTTAATCATTCTTTTGCTTTTCTTTGATAAACATAAATTATATTACCTACATTTTTCTTATTTATTACATTGATAGCCTGTATGGTTCTGTTTCTGTTCCCTTTCCTGATTTGATTTTTACTTCTGGTTTTAGGAAAAGTGAGGGGTGGACACCTCTGGGATTAACTGCATAAGCTTCACCGACAAATCCCACTGAAGCCACAACCAACACATAGCCATTAGTATCGCTTCGTGGTGTAATTGTCCATTGAGATTTATTAAATAGATAATTGTTGCTCATACATGCATTATTTTTTGTTGTCAAAACTGTGGTTCTTTCACAACTCACATTATTGGAACCATATCCAAAATCGGTTACACTCATTAGTCCTATATACCCTGATGCTGATAAACTTCTTTCTGCATCCTCAAAATCTGCTAATGTTCTATTAGTGCTTACTCCTCCTGTATACCATGTTCCATTTTCTATATAACTACTACTTGTCTCATCGATATAATTTGTATTACTATAAAAACTTGTCCCGTTCAATTCTGTTTTCAAATCAGCTGGTCTATCCCAATTATTTGATCCATAGGTTCCTGTTGTATCCCATGCTATACTTTCACTATAAAAGCTATTTTTGATTATCTTCATCTTTCCATCGATAATCCCTATTATCCGATATAAATGTTCTTCATCACAGGTTTTATTCTCTGTTCCAAAACATACATAGTTGTTAGGATTACTCCCTGCATATCTTGGATTTCCTAAATTATCTGTTCTTATAGAACCATTTTCTCCTACTTCTACTATCATCTTTTCTTCTGTTAATGCTTTACCTGATGATTTTACTACAATTGTTTTATTTGCTGTTACGGTACTTCCGTTTTCTATTACAGTACATTTTATTTCATGAGTACCATTATCTAAACTACTGGTATTTGTTACTTCTGCGTCTCCATTTGAAGTATCTACACAAGTAACACTTCCCGATAGCACATTAAAATATTCCAATATAGATTTATCAAGTCCCTTTTCTATTGTTTCACTTTTGAAATCTTTTACAGAAATAAGGGGTAATTCACTTCCGTCTGGTATTTTACATTTATCTTTTTCATATTTGATTAATCTTACATTATTTTCCGTTTTTCCTTTTATCGCACACCATTCATTATTATGAATAGCTAGAGCTATTTCTCCACTTTTACTGAGTGTTAAAATACCTCCTTTTGGCTTACTTCCACTATAAGATAATTCATTAGTAACTCCCTCTTCAAATGAAAACACTTGATCTACCGGATTATTATCTTCTAATATACTCTCAGCAAAATAACTTTTCGCTGCTTCTATAATTCCATAAGCACTGTCTTGAAAGGCACTTTTCCTAACTTTTGTTAGTATACTTAATACAACAGGAGTTGCAATTATTGCAATAATCGCAAGTATTACGATAACTGCTAGTAACTCTATTAAAGTGAATCCTTTATTTATGCCCCTATCACTTTTACTTTTTACTTTTATCATTGCCACAACTCCTATTCATCCTTTATGGTTCTATCACTTCATAACTATAATAAGTACCATGACTTGTTATCTTTATTTGTAAATCTCCAAAAAGTCCACCCGTTTTAGGATTTTCAATATCACTATCAATATAACCATCTTGTTGTATCCTTGAAAGAGTAATATTTTTTGTTTCATTTGCTTCAGGAAGCTCATCAATATGATCCGTTCCCCAAGCCCTAGCAGCTGCCTCAATTGATTTTATTTGAGAAGCATATAAATCATTTTTTCCCTCTTTCATACTTTTATCCACAAGAGGGATTACAATTAAAGCAAGTAGTCCTAAAATTGTAATTACTCCTAATAATTCTGCTAACGTAAATCCTTTTTTCTTCATCTTAACCACCTATTCTACTTATTATCTTACAACAACTTTTCCTAATAGTCAAGGTTTTGGACTAAAGCTCTTTTTTTATTCATAAACTTTAAATAGGACAAGGTGATTGCATGAAAAACAAATTGGTATGGTCTACTATTATTTTATTAATCGGGGGATTTATCACTAAAATTCTTGGAATGGTTATTAAAATCGTAATGACCCGCTTTATGGGAACTGAGGGCATTGGTATTTATATGTTACTCCTCCCTACCTTTACACTTTTTATCGCTTTAGCACAATTAGGCTTTCCAGTAGCCATTAGTAAATTAGTAGCAGAAGACAATCACAACAACAAAAACTTAGTCTTTTCTGTTCTTCCTATTTCCATGCTTTTAAATGTTATAATTTTACTTTTTCTTTTTTTAACAGCACCTTTCATTGCAAATACGTTATTACATGAATCAAGAAGTTATTATGGACTCCTTTGTATGGGATTGGTGCTTCCTTTTGTAAGTATTTCTAGTATCTTGCGTGGCTATTTTTTTGGAAAAGAAAAAATGATTCCTCATGTCGTTTCCAATATTACAGAAGACCTTATTCGGTTAATCATTCTATTTATTGGCATTCCCATTTTTCTAAAACATGGTATTGAATATGCTGTCGCTTTCGTCATATTATCCAATATCATCAGTGAATGTACTTCTATTTTTGTTTTATTCTTTTTTCTTCCCAAACATTTCACTATCTCTAAAAAAGATTTTATTCCTCATACTGACACTGTAAAAGAAGTTATGTCTATTAGCATTCCTAGTACAGGAAGCAGACTAATTGGTAGTATTGGCTATTTTCTAGAGCCTATTATTTTAACTTCTACCATGTTACATGTTGGTTACAGTAATTCTTTTATTGTAACAGAATATGGAATTATCAATGGTTATGTCATGCCACTTTTATTACTTCCATCTTTTTTTACAATGGCCATTTCTCAAGCACTTCTTCCAATCGTTAGTAAAAGTTATAGTAGTGGGAAAAAAACATATACCAAATCCAAAATCAAACAAGCAATTTTTTTCTCATTATCAATAGGGATTCCAGCTACCATTTTATTTCTAGCAATTCCAGAGGTTCCCTTAAAATGGATTTATAACACAAACGAGGGAATCGCTTATATTAAAGTCATGGCACCCATTTGTTTGCTTCATTATATTCAAGCACCTTTGACTAGTAGTTTACAAGCAATGGGAAAGGCTAAAGAAGCTATGCTTGGAACACTAGGTGGAATGATTATCAGGACCTTACTTCTTTATCTTACATGTTCTATTAAAATTGGAATGTGGGGACTCATTATTGCTACAGCTAGTAATATCATTTATGTAACCATGCACCAATATCGACATGTAAAAAAAGCGTTATCATAATAAATCTTTTCTGGTAATAATAAAGGTTTTCTCACTTGTATAAAAGGCATAAAAAACATCTTTTAATGCAACATGTTTTTGTTTTAAAATGCGGCCAATCCATATCTCATCTTTACCAAGTTCTTTTAATACTTCTCTTTGAATTACCCCATCTAAAATAATAGGCATTGGATATTCTAATTCTTTGGGAAAAATAGAGAGTTTCCCATCATTTTCTAAAATGGCATAATTCACTTCTTCTACACTTTTGACTCCATGCTCTCTAAGACTTGTTACTAAATCATCCAAAGAATAACGTAATTTAGACATAGTACTAAAAATCAATTTTCCATTTTTAATAATCACAGAGGGGGTTCCGTCTACTATTTTCCTAAATTTATCACTTTTTAAAGAAATATAACTAAGTAAAATTTGGGTTATAGCAAGAGTTGTAATAGGAATAATGGAATTAAAAACAGAAACTCCTTTTTCTACAATGGAAAACACAGCACACTCTGCCATTAAAATTGTTACAATAAAATCTGTAATAGAGAGTTTTCCTAATTCCTTTTTTCCCATGATTCGGTAAATAAAAATAATATACAAATATAAAACAATACTTTTCCATACAAGTTCCATATGCATAAAAATCACCTATTCTATTATGAATCATCTTCTATTTTTTAAACAAAAGAATAGAATTTATTAGGAGGGTTAATATGACAGTTATCAAAAATTTAGGAATTTCATTTGGTTTTATTCTAGCAAGTTTATTAGGAATTACTTTACTTATTACATTGCTACATTATATCAATTGGATTGGTACCAAAACATTATCATTTTTAGAAATTTTGACTCCCTTAATCGCCCTTTTTCTTGGTGGATTTGCGGTAGGAAAAAGAAGCAAACAAAAAGGCTGGCTAGAAGGATTAAAATTAGGAGCTTTATTTTTAATCATTTTGATTTTATTTCAATACCTAGGATTGCAAATGAAATTTTCTATCAAAAATATTTTGTTCTATGCTTTAATTATGATTTCTTGTGTATTTGGAAGTATGCTAGGTATCAATAAAAAAGGAAAAGAACAATAATTTGTAAAAATTATGATTATGTGCTAAAATAAGCCACCAAGAGGTGGTTTTAATGTTAAATCTTATAAATGAAATTATTTTAAATGGACAACTTACGATAGATAACAAAATAGAGCAATTAGAAAAATTACTAACCATAACTAATTTATTTTCTCTTTCAAATCAAGAACTAATAAAACTTTATGAAAGAATCCATATTTACTTTAAACATGGAATTGCATATTTTTGTCCTAATAAAGAGCAAGTAGAAAAAGCAAATTCTATTTTTAAAACTTGTTTTTGTGATGATGTTATATTAAATAAACTGTTGACTTCCCAAAATCTAAAATCAGAAGAAGATTTCAATAAATTTTTCTTATCAATTGGTTTTAATGACGGTCAACATTGTTCTTCTCTTTATCTTACCGAAACCACTTTTATGTTTCATCTTTTAAATTTTAGCCTTAATCATTTGCCTGAATACGAACAACATTGCTATCAATTTATCCATTATTTAGAAGAACAAGAACAGATTGCTTGGCTTCAATCTAATGTTGCATTAATTATAAAATGCGTTTCTACTGGTCACCAAGAAGTAATTATTAACCTATTAAAAAGCCTTTCTTCAAATGTACTTTCGAAATGTTATCATCCTATTTTTAAACAATTATTACAATCAATCGACAATCAGCAATTCTTTCAAATATTACAAAATAATGAAAGTCTTACCAACTATGAAAGTATTACAAAAAATATTGATAAGCGAAAAGAGAAAGGAAATAGCTCTGAATTACAAGAATTTCTCCCATTTTTCTTTTTTAAACAATCGTATCAAAATCTTTTTACTATTTATCAAATTCTAATCAATTCTACTTTAGTTCCATTATTATCTGTAAAGGAACAAGAATTTGTAAAGTTATTTATTCAATTAATAGAAAACAATAATCATTCACAATTACAAATTATGGAAAAACTAAAAAAAATAGAAGAATCTGAACACTATGAAGAAATTTTATATGATATTTGTTCTCATCTTCGATTATTATCAGCTCAAAATTTAGTTTCTAATACTTTTTCAATTAAACAATATCAAGGTCAAAAAGAAATTGTAATTTTACCTAACGAACTAAAATACTTTTTTATCAGAACTAATGATATAGCAATACCATTTATCAGTAAAGGTTCTCCTGTAGAGGCTGCTTCTTTTAGTATTGTTTCTACTGATAATACAGCCACATATCTAGGAAATGAACGAACCATTTTTGGTTATTCCCATATTGACCCTAATATGATAGCACATGTATACCCCTACGATAGTTCATCTTGCTCTACACCTACTTTTCCATATTATTATACTAGTTGTATTCCACATTTCATTGATATCCAAACATTGATGGCAAAAGCAAACGAAAAAAATACTTATCCTGAAATTATCATTGTTAAAAAACATTTTGAGGAAGAGCTTCTTTATCCAGATTATATTTTAGGTATCAATGAATTTAAAAAACAAGATATAGAATTTGCAGAAGCACTTGATATTCCTAAAGTAAAAATACTAGTAAAAGATAAAAGTACCATTAATTACAAAGATTATTATAATAAATAGCAAAAGCCCGAGATTAATCGGGTTTTATTGTAATCACAGTAATTTCATGTTTCCAAAAGCGGTCAAAGAAACTAAAGCCACTTCTTTTTGATAATTTAGTTATTCCTCCACTAATAATAAAGGTTATGTTTTGATACTCAAATTTTCCACGCACTAACTTTGGAAATAGTTTTTTATTCGGCCAAATGAAACCATTATTTTTCATGATTCTTTCTAATATTTTAGGAACCATGCCATTATGAGTATGACCAGAGAAAATAAAATCTATATTATTTAATACTTTAATATTAGATAATTTTTGATGAAGTGTTAATCCAATGGACGAATGAATGAGTAAAATATTTATTTTCTTATCATCAAATGAATTTGGAAATTTTTGATTTAGAAATTGTTCTAATTCCGTTGGATCTTCCTGTTTTCTATAATAATAGTGATAAGGTAATGTTACTCCTATAAATCTAATATCGTCTGTTTCTAATGTTTCATTATCTAATACAAATACATTAGGAACCAATTTTAGTTTTTTAAAAAACTCGATATTTTTTTGTTCCTTTTCTTTTTCAGTTGTAATATCATGATTTCCAATTCCAACTAAGACTTTACTCCATTTTGCCCATACTTTGATTTCTTCTATTAACAAATCAGCATCATTTATAAATGCACAATCTAGTAAATCTCCACCTATCATAACAAAATCTGGTGTTTGCTTTTTGATTTCACTGGTAATGATTTGGTATTTTTTTAAATCTTTAGCACTATAGTAGTGCAGATCAGTAATTAGAAAAAGGATTACTTCTTTTTTTATTTTTGAACTTTTTTCTTGATAGTTTCTAATCATGTTTCCATTGATACTCCTTTAAGAAAGAATCCCTATATTCTAATAACTGGTCTTCTTTAATGGCTATTCTTAATTCCTCTGTTAATTTAATTAAAAACCGAATGTTATGAATTGATAACAACGTTCCTCCTAATGCCTCGTCACAGGTTACTAGATGTCTAATATATGCTTTTGTGTAATGTTTACACGTATAACAATCACAAGTCTCTTCAATTGGGGTAAAATCTTCTTTGAATTTCGCATTTCGCAAATTGATTTTTCCTTTTCTTGTAAAAGCATTAGAATGTCGTGCAATCCTAGTTGGAAGCACACAGTCAAACATATCGACCCCACGAATAACCCCTTCAATAATATCAACGGGATCTCCTACGCCCATTAAATATCTTGGTTTATCTTCTGGAATATAAGGAATGGAATATTCAATGGCTTTATACATATCTTCCTTGGATTCCCCATCATTGGCAACTCCCCCTATGCTATAACCATCAAAATCCATTTTAACAGTTTCAATCGCTGAAAATTTTCTCAAATCTTCATGAGCTCCGCCTTGAATAATTCCAAATAAGGATTGATTTTCGTTGTCATGAACATCTTTTCCCCTTTTGGCCCAACGTAGTGTTCTTTCGACACTGTTTTTTAGATATTCATAACTGGCACTGGCTGGCGGACATTCA
>CAYYCR010000091.1:0-7965 GCA_964470385.1 uncultured Muribaculaceae bacterium
TTTTGAAATTTACATTTACCTCTTTTTTACATCTCGTTTTTAATATTTATTTTGTTTAATAACATAACTGTCTTTGACTTTTTACTTGGAAACATATGATAATAAGTTGTTTTTACAACTTCTATAGTATCACCAACTCTATCTGCTACATCTCTGCTATCACAACCTAAATTGATTAGTAGACTTACATGAGAATGTCTAAAGCCATGTGGAGATATTTTTTTAACATTAGCAACTTCTATGTATTTATTCAAATGATTACGAAATGTAGTAGGAGAGATGTGTTTAAAATTACCAAATATAAATATATTATTGTTAAAATTATAAATCTGTTTTTCCTGTTCAAAGTGCTTTTTTAAAATTTCGCATAAATTATTATCTAGTTCTATCATTCTAATTGAATTAGTTGTCTTAGGAGATGTTATGATATAATTAGAGCCTTCTATTTTGTCTGCATATGTTTTATTAACTCTTAATGTTTTATTTGCAAAATCAATATCATTCCATGTTAGAGCAATCATTTCTCCTAATCTTAGCCCAGTATAATATAAAAACGTAAACATTGTTTTATATAATTCATTATCAACAACTTTAATAAAAATGTTAAATTCTTCGTACGTCCAATAATTTTGTTCTACTGTTTCTTTTATATCTCTAACTGTTTCTATTTTATCTTTATGAAGTTTTGATATTATTTTACTATTAAAATTATAATTATTTTTTGCATATTCTAAAATTTCAGTAAAATAATTGATCATAGCATTTTGATAATTTATTGTAAATTTATTTTTTTCTAATTCTTCTTTCCATAATGTTAAAGAATTTGTTTTGATTGCATGAAGTTTAAAATCTTTAAAATAAGATAGAATATGTTTTGAAGTATTTCGTTTTATTCCATAATATGTAGTAGATTTAACTTGTGATTTTTTATATAGTAACCATTCGTTAAATACACATTCAAAACTAATGTTATTATCTGTTTCATCTTTATGTTCTGCTTTTATTAAAAATTCAGCTTCTGCATCTTTTGCCTCCTTTTTAGTAAAATATAATTTACTTACTTTTTGCTTTCTGTTTCCATACATATCTTCATAATAAGTTCTGTAGTACCAACTACGACCATCTTTTGTTTGTTTTGATTTATTTTTTTCTTGATAAACTGGCATAATTTATCCCTCCTCTTATTGTATTTTTTCTTTAAATTTGCTACAATAAGAGTGTACAAAAAAGAATTTGTCTTTGGTTAGAAAATTTTAATTGTACACCCTTATTGGGGTTTGAGTTAGTGTTGGTAGCACTAGCTCTTTTTTTTATTGATTATTTATCACGATTAAAATTATTATTTATATGAATTTTAATGCCAAATTGGTTTATATTGTTATTATATTTAGAAAATTTTTTATTATATTCATTCATTCTATTTGTATATTCTTCTAAAGTGATTTTATTTTCATCAAGCCGTTTTTTTAATAAATCGTGATATTCTTTAAGTAATTGTAATTGTTCAATATTTAAATTCCGATATTTTAATTGTAATTGTGATTCTTCATTTAACTTTGTAAATATATCATCTATGACATTAATAATTTTGAATAATTCTTTTTTTTCAGATTGGCTTTTTTTTGAATTATTAATAGTATCTTTTAGTTCTGAAGATAGGGAATTAAAAATTGTTAAAACTGAATTTAATGCTTGATATATAAATACTACGTTATAACAAAAGTTTTTTAATAAAATTTCATCGTTTTTATTATAACCAAACATGTCATCCCACAATCTTATTGTATCATTTCCATATAAGGTAAAAATTTCTTTTTCCATAGGAACGTCATAGCCCAATAACCATGTTGGATCTACATTTAATATAGTTGCAATTTTGTAAATATTTTTTGATTTCGGTAAATATCTTCCAGAAAGATACGAACTAATAGAGCCTTTATCTATTCCTGTTTTCTCAGATAACTCAATAGGTTTCATACCTCTTATATTCAAAGCTTCATTTAATCTATCAGAAATATTTTTCATATAGAAAACCCCTTTCTGATATTGATTATACTACATAATGTAAAATTAATCAATAAAAAAGTTTGGAAAATCAAACAAAAGTTATTGACAAACTTTTTTTGATATGTTAAACTTTAATTAAGTTTGGGAAACCAAACTTTAGAAAGGAGATAAAATGGAAGATATACAATTTGATTATCGAGCATTAGAAGGTAAAATTAAACAGTACTATGATACTCAAGATAATTTTGCAAAAGCAATTCCAATGAGTAGAAGTACACTTAATCAAAAACTTCAAGGATATGTAGATTTTACATCTAAAAATATTTATAAGATAAGTGAATTATTACATATTGAGGCAAAAGAAATTGGAGTTTATTTTTTTACTCAAAAGTTTGGAAAACCAAACAATAATTAAAACTAACCAAAGACAAGGAGAGATGAAATATAAATGAACAATAATTTAGAAATATTTAATTATGAAAATAATGAAGTAAGAACAGTAAATAAAGATAATAATGTATGGTTTGTATTAAAAGATGTATGTGATGTATTAGAAATTAAAAATGCAACTGATGTGGCTAAAAGACTTGATGAAGATGAGGTGACTAGATTTAATCTAGGAGGCTTATCTGGCGAAACAAATATTATAAATGAGAGTGGCTTATATAATGTAATACTTAGAAGTGATAAACCGAATGCTAAACAATTCAAAAGATGGATAACGCATGAAGTATTACCAGCAATTAGAAAAACAGGGGGTTATGTGGCGAACGACGAAATGTTTATAAATACATATTTACCTTTTGCAGATGAATTAACAAAACAATTATTTGCTAATACTTTAAAAACAGTTAGAGAACAAAATACTTTGATTTTAGAAATGAAACCAAAGGCAGATTACTTCGATAACTTAGTAGAAAGAAATCTATTAACCAATTTAAGAGATACCGCAAAGGAAATAGGAGTGGCACCAAAGAGGTTTAACAATTATCTTTTAGAAAACGGATTTTTATATAGAGATTCTAAACAAAAATTAAAACCTTATCAAACAAAAGTAGAACAGGGATTATTTGAATTGAAAGAATTTGTAAACCAATATAATGGACATTCAGATAATCAAACATTAGTAACTCCAAAAGGTAGAGAAACGTTTAGATTATTAGTAAGCGAAATTGTGGGCAATGTAGCAGAAAGGAGCAATGTTTAATGTTTTATATCAAAAAAGAAAAAGAAATTCCATTGTTTGAACAATTTGAAAGTAAAACTCATGTATATACATCAATTCACGATTGGGAACTTTGTACATTCTGTAATAAGTGTAATTCTGAAATTAGTATAAATGGAGAAATTTTAGAAGAAATATTAAAAGATGGCGATTTGGAAACTACTAAAATATCTTGCGAGAAATGTAGCAGAAAGGGGCAATAACTAATGAATGAAATATCAATACCTAAATTAAGAGTACTAGATGATTTAAACAACAATTTACGATTAGCTCAAAGTTGTTTAAAAATACTATGTGATCATTTTGATACTCAAAGAAGTAAAGATAACTTAGCACTAGATCATTTCAGTGTAACAAGGTTATTCTATGAATATAACGATTTATTAAGTATAAGTTTAGAGAAAATAAAAGAGTCCATAGAACTTACGAACAGTGAGGTTTTAAAGTATGAAAGCAGTAAAAAGATTAACAGCAAATGAATTACTGGACGTACTAAACAATCAATGGGCTACAACACAAGATATTAGAGCAATAGGCAGTGTTGGGAACAACAAAGCTTATGAAATTAAAGATGAGATAAGAAAGAAAGTAGAAGCTGATGGTTACAAATTGCCAAATAATTTAATACCAATGCAGTATGTAGTTGATTATTTCAAGCTTAACATCAGTTATTTAAAAAAAGTAGCAAGGGAGGAAAAATAATATGAAAGAAATGTTACAGAGCAAAGGAATGATTGCATTTATAGTAATTGTATTAGGAATCACATTATATGGATCAATGCAAGATAATGTTAAAGAGCAAACAAAAAGTACCTATTCTACCACCGACCAAAGTTTTAGAAAGGGTACTAATAAATAATTTAGGAAAATTATTTATTAGTTTTATTATAACAGAATGGGACAAGAAAAACAATTTGAAAATCGTGTAAAACGATACTTAAAATCTAAAGGTATTTATTATTTTAAATATTTTGGAAATACTTATTCGACAGCTGGAATATTGGATTTAACATTATGTGTTAATGGTAAGTTTTTAGCAATCGAACTCAAAAGTGAAAAAGGTAAAACTAGCTTATTACAAGAATACAACATAAAAGAAATACAACGTTGTGGAGGTAAGGCAATAGTTTTAAGACCTAGTGGTTTTAATGAATTTAAAAAACTAATTGAGGAGTTATTAAATGATACAACTATATAAATATCAGCAAGAATATTTTGAATATATTGTAACTCGTAATAAGCATAACTGGATATATGCTTGGGACGTAGGAACTGGTAAAACAATTATAGCTTTAAAACATTATGAACATTTTTATAAAGATAGTCAAGTTTTGATAGTTGCTCCAAAAAGTAAATTAGTTGAGGGTGGCTGGGATAGAACTATAAAAGATGTAGTACCAACAATGAAATATGAAACTTGTAGTTATAGTATGTTACATAAAAGATATAAACAGTATAACGATTATTTTGTAATATTTGACGAGATACATAATCTTAAAAATTCGACATCTTTAAGAGGTAAAGCAGGATATGAATTGACTAAAATAGCAAGAGGTTTCATAGGATTATCAGCTACACCAATGGGAAATGGTTGGATAGATAGCATTAATTATTTTAAAATGTTTGGACTTACAAAGAATAAAACACAGTTTCTAAGACAAAATGCTATTACTGATACAACTCATGGGTATATGGAAATAACAGGTTGGAAAAACGAAACAAAATTAAAAAATATGTGGATGTCCATATCAAAAGAATTAAGAAGAAATGAAACTATAGATTTACCATCATTAATATTTAAAGATATACATTTTAGAGCTTCTAATATATACAAAGTAATAAAGAAAGATAGAATTTATGACGATATCCTATATGATAATCAAATGAAATTACGACACGGTTTAAGGTTATACGCAAATTTAAAAGATAAAATCGAGTACATAAAAGATTTTATCGAAAGTACTAACGATAACATAATTATCTTTTATAACTACGATAAAGAGTTGGAACTCTTAAAAAGTAGTATCAATAAAAAAATTTATGTGATAAATGGAGCCAATAAAGATATACCTAAAAAAGAAGATTGGAAAAATATCACAAATTCTGTGATTATCTGTAATTTTGGTAGTGGAGCAGAGGCAATAGAATTAACATTTGCAAATATAATTATTTATTTTTCTCCAACAGAAAGCTATATTCAATGGGAACAATCTATTGGACGAGCATATCGAATAGGACAAAAGAAAAAGGTTATAGCTTACAAATTGATTACAGATAAGACAATAGAAGAAGATATATACAAATCACTTGATATTAAACAAGATTTTAATTTTAAAATATGGAGTGATACTCATTGTAGTTAAAGAAATATGGAGAGACATTCCAAATTTTGAAAATAAATATCAAGTGAGTAACTTAGGTAATATAAGTGCGTTAAATTATCACAAAGAAAATAAAATTAAAATTTTAAAACAAAGAGTTGACAAGTATGGATATAAACGAATTGGCTTATATCAAAATGGTAAATATATAAATTTTGCTGTACACAGGCTTGTTATAAATGCTTTTGTTGGAAAAAGTGATTTAACGGTTAATCACATAGACGAAGATAAAACAAATAACCGTTTAGAAAATTTAGAATATATGACAATTAAAGAAAATGTTAGATATTCGCAAGCACGTAAATTTGTAGGAATTAATATAAATACTGGAGAAAAATTTTATTTCAATTCAACTAGAGAAGTTGAAGAAAAAGGATTTAATCAACGTTCAACTATACGTGTTTTAAAAGGAGAATATTTGCAACATAAAGGTTATACGTTCAAATATTTATGGGAAAAGGAGAAATTAAAAAATGAATAAAGAATTATTAGAAATGTTAAAAAATATTAATGGAGTTTTAGAGGATATGCTAGGAGATAATAAAGACAGCGTTAAAAGTAAATTACAAGAAAGAATAAACCAAGCATTTAAAGAAAAGGCTAGCATATCAATAGAAAAGTTTGAGGACGGTAGAGCTGAAGCACATATCGAGGGTACAAATATAGCCGTACTAATTGCTTTAGCTGGACTAGAAAAAAGCGTACTTGAAAAATTAAACCCACCAATAGGTCTTTGGAAAACAATTAAAGATAAAGTAGGAACTATGGAGGTTGGAGAAAATGAGTAACCCTAACGTAACTATTGATAGACACAAATATGTTGGCGGTAGTGATTTACCAACTATCTTAGGTCTTAATGCGAAATACGGTACAAGTATATTTGAGTTTGCTAAAGAAAAAGCAGGTATTAAACCAAACAGTTTTAAGGGTAATCAATTTACTAAATATGGTCAAAAAATGGAGCCAGTCATCAGGGATTACATAAATGCCAAATATAGTACTAAGTATTTAGAAGATACTATTATTGATACAAAAAGAGGATATCGTGGCAATACTGACGGTATTGATAGAGAAGCAGACATTCCGATTATAGAGATTAAAACTTTTGGAGAAGAATTAGATGTAAATTATTATATGGCTCAATGTCAGTTTTATATGGAAACATTTAATCAATCTAAATGTTTACTTGTAGGATATAAAAGACCAGTTGATTTTTACACTGGTGTTGATTATGAATTAGAAAATGATGATAATTACTTCAACTTAGAATTTGATGAAAATAATATTGTGGAGTATGAAATTGAACGGGATCCTAATTTATGGATAAAGATTGAAGAGCGTATTATTCAATTTAAAAAAGCAGTGAGAAAATTAAGAGAAAATCCTGATATGAGGGAATCTGAATTTAATAAAATATTTTATGGTACTGATGTAATTAAAGCTTCAAATAAAGTAGCGAAGTTAGAAATTAAATTATTAAAGTACAAAGAATTTGAAAAAGAACATAAGAAATTAAAAGAAGAATTATACAACTTGTTTGAGGAAAAAGGTATTTTATCCTTTGATACTGGCACTATGAAATTTACAAAAGTAGCTTCTACATCTTATGATACAGTAAGTGTAGATACAGCTAAACTTAAAGAAAATGAGCCAAGTATTTATGAAAAATACAAGGTAACAAAAACAACCAATAAAAAAGGTTACATCTTAATCACAGCAAAAAAGGAGAGTAAAGAATAATGATAACACTAAACGTTTTCTTTAACGAATATAATCCAGATTCTAATGATGGTACAGCAATCTTATATGAAAATTTAATTACCAATAATGTTGAGTTAATACTTAATAATCATTTACTGATTGGAGAAACTAAATCGTTTATTAAAAAAGCCGTAAAAAATTTAAAAACAAGATATAGCGAGGTAAAAGTAAATATAAATTGGGAAACAGCCAATGAAGTAGAGGAGAGTGATAAATAATGGCTACACTATTACCAGTAAATAAACCAAAAGATAAAGATATTACTCCAAAAGTATTCTTTATATGGGGGCAGAGTATGAGTGGAAAAACATATCTTGCTAGGCAGTTTCCAAATCCAGTGATAATAAATACAGATGGAAATGCCAAAAAAGTAGATACACCCAGTGTAGAAGTTTATGATTTTGAAACTTTTGTAAAAGTATTACAGGAAATTGAAGATGGAAAACATGATTTCAAAACCATTGTAATTGATTTAATTGATGATATTAGAACAATGTTAGAAAATTATGTTTGTAAAAAATATGAAGTAGATGATGTTGGAGAAGTAGGATATGGAAAAGGATATCGTGATGTAAAAATGACCTGGCAAAA
>CAYYCR010000092.1:0-7871 GCA_964470385.1 uncultured Muribaculaceae bacterium
TTTCCATCTAAATGCCTATTAAAATGAACGCCCTCTTCAACGATATCTTTTTTCATGGAGTTTGCCAAAGAAAAAACTTGGAATCCACCACTATACGTTAAAATTGGTCCATCAAAAATCATAAATTTGTGTAATCCCCCAGCTTTTTTAATGATATCTGGTCCTGGTCTAAGCCAAAGATGATAAGTATTCGATAATATGACAGCACTTCCCTCTTCTTTTACTTGATCGGTTGTTAGTGTTTTAATGTTAGCAAGTGTTCCTACTGGCATAAACATAGGAGTTTCAAAACTCCCATAGTTAGTATGTAATATTCCATATCGTGCTTTTGTATTTTTTTCTTTTTTTTGTAATTCATATTTTATTTTCATAAGCCACATCCTTATTTCATAATCGGAAAGAAAAAATGAATTTCATCATTTTTTTATTTTTTGGTAATTTTTCACTATTTTTATAATGACACCTTTCTTACGATTTCCATCTTCTTGGTAAGAGAAATGGTCACCTGCTCTTTTTCCTATCACACTATTTCCAAAATCAGATCCTAAGTTTATAAAGTTTTGTTCTGAATCATTAAATGATGTAGATTCTACTAACATAAAAGTTTCTCTCTTACCACTTTCTAAACTTGCTTCAAATACAGAACCAAGATGAATGGCATCACTTGTTCTATCAGAAGAAATGATATTTTGGATTTCAGAAATTCTTTCCTTTTTATTTGTTACATTTTGTTTTGTTTGTAACAACAATAGTTCTTTTTTTAAATGATATAATTCATGTAATGAATTTGATTCTTTCATATGTTTCCTCTTTTCTAATGGTTGTTATTATAATATGAATGTAGAAGAAAAGCAACAATAATTCAGTAGAAAGTGATTTTCTTTTTATGGTTATCAAATGCGAATTTTGTTATCCATGTTCATACTTTCTTTCCCTATTAATTATAGCATATGAGAACCGATAAGTATATATTCGCTTTCAATTTTGGTGTTATTTTGTTTCTGAATTTGGATTTTTGTAAATATGTCATTTATATCAAAAAAAGTGACCATTTGACCACTTTCCACTTACTTTTAAATGTCATATAATTATTTATTTTGCTTAATAAGATTGTTTCTTTTTTTGATATTTTTTCTAATTTTTTCAACATTTTCTTCATCAATATTTTGAAGAAGATCCATAATTATTTGTTCTATACCTGATACTTGTTCACAGGAAACTGGATCTGAATATCGTATTTCTTCTTTTAAATGATACTGATTATTTGGATCAACATCATCTAATAAATTTAAAGCATTGGTTATGAATGATGTCTTTTCTTTTATCTCTTTTTCAAAAACCTGTGTTTTCTTTTTTGCTAATTTTAGCGAGAGTGCTAGTACGATATAGATAATTGTTGCAATTATAACTTCAATAATAAATGTTTTATATCCATTAACAAAGTCTGTAATCGTTTTAGCAAATATTCCTACAATACATAAATAAGCAATTGAAACAATATACAAAATGGTGTTTTGTGTCATTTCTTCTAAATTTTCATTTTTGTTTGTAAAAATCATAATGAAGAAAACTAATAATGAAATTAGTGTTGCTATGATAATAGAAAGATAGGTTCTATTTAAGAATAAAGAAAGAAAATTTTCACCGATTTTTTTTACAGTGTCTGGTATAAATATTCCTACAATTGTTTTAGAGTCACATGAAATTTTGTTAACTTCATACCCATTTATCGTAGTAGGTACAATAGCAATCTTATCATTTCCATGATACTCTATTAGCTCTATTGTTCCATTTTTTAGTTCATAGCTAAATTCCGTTGTAGTATTATCAAAATCAACATAATCAGAGTCATTTAAAATAGTTACATTTGAATGGCTAGAGGCTATTGATTCACAATAATCGTTTTTAAAACATTCTATTTTTTTATTTTTTAGATAATTGTCATCAATCGAAATAACGGAATCGGAAATCACAATTGTTTCTACATTTTGATTTAATGCATCTTTCCTAATTGCAATTACTTTTTTTCTATTTATTGTTTTTGGAATAACAAGCCTTTTGCTGATTCCTTTATAGGAAGTAATCACTATCCCATTTTCTTTTTCCTGATAAGAAAATTCTTCGATATGTTTTGTATATTGTTCTAACTCAGTAGTTGTCACGATATGTGTTTCCAAGAAATGTTTTTTGGCATATTTAGAAGCATAACTTCCCTCTTTTGTAAATATAACCATAGGAATATTGGTTTGATATTGAAAATAAGCAAGTACCATAATAATAATCGCAATTGTAACACCAAGTCCTGCCATTAAAAATTTATTGTTTTTCATTCTGATACCTTCTTTCCACATTTTGAACAAAAGATGGCATCATTTTCTATTTGTGCCCCACAATCTGTACAAAATAGCGTATTAGAAGTAAAAGGTGTTCCACAATTTTTACAAAATTTGGTTCCAAAAGAATTTGCAGTTCCACATTTTAAGCACATTTGCTCATCTTTTATAAATGCTCCTGTTACTTGTTTAGAAACTTGGTTTCCAATCGTCGAACTAGTACCACTCATAATTCCAAGTCCCACTCCAATATTGGTAAATTGACCAACAGCTTCGTTACGTGCTACCTCTTTTCCAATTTCAAAACCTTTTTCTTCTTGATAGGTATATCCCTCTAGGTTTCTCTTAGTAGCCATGGCTTCGGCATGAATTTTGGTTTTCATAGCCTCTTTTTCTGCTTCTATGATATGTAGCTGTTTATCGACTTCGGCATCGGCCATAAGTACTCCTTGTTTAAAGTATAATTCTTTAAATTTCAAATATTGTTTATCGTCTTCTGGTTTGGCAATATTGGTTAAAAAGAATTGTTCTAATCTGATTCCATATTCTAAAAAATCTTGTTTTAATAATTCTTTTAATTCTTGGCTAATTTGGTCTAATTTACTATCAATTTCAAAAATACTGATTTTCTCATTTTTGATGATATTAGTTAAATAAGATTTTACTTTGACTAAAATTTGTGAGGAAAAAAATTCATCGACATTGGTAGAATCAAAGTTTTTACTAATTCCTACTAGTTTCACAATGAGTTTTCTAGAATCTTCTATTTGAAATCTGATTTCACCACAAGCTCCAATGCTGATTGGAAAATGGTATAAAGGTTCTAAAAATTCTAATCGTGAGGCTGTCCCCCATTTCAATTGTTGAATCGTTTTATCAATGAAATAAACCTCACAAGTAAACGGTGTTCTTCCTCCTGTTGGGATATTAATTAATGCTCTAAGAAGTGGAATATTGTTTGTGGATAGAGTATGCTTTCCTGGACCAAATAAGTCTAATGCTTTTCCAGTCGAATAAAATAAAGCTTCTTCTGATTCGTTTACAATCAGTTTGGCTCCTGTATTAAAATTACGTTTTGGATATCGCCATACAATATTTTTATCATCTTTCTTTTTTTGTATTACATCAAATAGTGCCATATTGATTACCTTCTTTCCATTTTCAAACTTTTCTCTTTTAATGCAAAATTTTTTTTAACTTTTTTATTTTTATTTAATTGTTCTTCCTTTTCCTCTAATGTCATGATTGCTTTTTTATTTGCATTCAAGTTCCATCTTGGATTGACAACACAAACTATCAATGCCATTACAAATAGTAATATATAATATTTCAAGGTTAATTGTGGAAAATACCCCATGGACACTAACAATACATACTCAAGTCCAAAAAATAAAATAGACATAATTGCAAACATTTTTCTGAATCTAAAAGTTTTGCGATTAATAATACTTAAAACCAAACTGATTCCCATTGATATCCAAGATAAAATACAAAATAATTGTCCAAACCCTAGTTGAATCAAATCTAAAATATTAATATTTGGTGATGAAATAATAGAAGTTTTTATTAATCTATGAAGTGCATCAACTATTGAAGTACCATTATCAACCCAAACATAAATGCCATTTGCACGATATTTCCACAATATCAATAGAAAACAAATTATCATAACAATATACCAAACTGGTAAGTTTTCTTTTAAAATAGTTACCTCATACTTTCCGTTTCCAATACTTCTAGCTTCGTCTAATGCAGCTGTTACTTTTAAAACTGTTTCTTTATCTATTCCCTCTACATCATCGATTTTATATTCATCAACTAGTTTTTTTACTCCTCTAGTTAAATCCTGTATTGCTCCTATTTTATCCATAGATTGTGCTTGTAACATCGCAAATTCTTCTGGCAATTTATAGGCATCTAATTTACTATATACAGGGATGAGTGTTTTTCCTTTATCCGATTTCATCATTTCTAAGAATCTACTCCACTCATTTTTCACCCATACCGCATTGAAATTTTTTTCTTCGGTTCCTACTACCAACATGACTTTAGAAGATTTTAAAGCAGAGTAAATATAAGGTTCATATTCTTGACCTAGTTTATCTTCTAACGTAATTCTAGCAAAGAATACTTTCATTCCCACTTCTATTAATTTGTTATAAATATCTTCTGCAATAACACTATCTTTTGCTCTTTCGCCAGTATCATCAGTTTCTTTATAACAAATAAAGACATCATATGGTTTTTCTTTTTTTGAAACCAATAAGATTCCCTTTTGGATTTCATCTATTGTTTTGGCTTCTGTTTGATAAAGTTCTAAAGCATCTCCATAAGATTCTTTTTTAATAAATTTAAAGTCTGGTTCTAATAAAATAGATTCATCATTGGTTCTATGACAAGTAGGAATTTTTTTCTTGGTTTTTGGATCATCGACATATTCCACTCCATATTTACAAAGAATTACTCCCCAATGTGCTTCGATTTGCCCATTGTCTAATTCTAAAATGTTTTCATAAATTTCTTTTGCCTTATCGAAGTCATTATTAAGTCTTAAATCATTTGCTCGATTATATAAATTGACAATTCTTTCATTATCTAAGTTAGGAAGAGTCATTGTACTTTTACAAAATAAACATTTTCCAATATATTCACTTACTTGTTCAATGTCTCCTCCACACATTTTACACTTAAATACCATATTTTACTCCTCTACTTCTAAGATTTTAACAATTTCTTTACCGTTATCAGTTTTAGCAATCCAACCCTTTACTCCTGTTCTGGTTTCAACAAGATACCACTCAATACCGTTTTCCTTATCTTCTTCTAAAATAGTGTAAATGTCTCCTTTCCCAGCTGTTCCAATTTTATGATTCCAATTCCCTTTAATTGGTGTCTTTGATATTATAATTTCTATTTGTCTTTTTGAAGTATCTCGATTATTAGAATTACTGATTAGTTTTGTATTCGCATTATGTATAATTGTAAAGAGTGTAATTATCAGTCCCATACAACTTAAAACAAGATATATCTTTTTTTTATCTTTTCTAACATAATTCTTTTTTAGTTCTTTGTTTTGAAACAAGATTTCTTCTTTTTGTTCTGTGGTTACATATTCTACTCGTTCTTTTAAATTCCAAGTTGGTCTTAAAGTAAGCAATAGAAAATTAGAACCGATAAAGAGGTAATAAAGTTCTAACATTTGATAATGTTTACTATTGACCTGCAAACACAAAATCAAACATAAAAGCAAATTTCCTAAATAAAAGAATTTTGAGATTTTATTGGCTTTTCTACTTATAAGACCAACAAAGTAAGCAATCAAAGTAACAAGGCAGGATAAAAATACAAGTCCCATTATTCCATCTTTAAAATCGTTTGGCATTGATGTTATATCGAAAACTTCATAGTAATCTTTCATAAATTGTGCAAGTAAAAAAAATATTACAACTGCTTGAAGAAAAGAAAGAAAAAAAGTAATAATAGAAAATTTTTTATCAATTTTTTCATAGACAACGCTAACTTGTTTATTAGCTTCTTTTGACTCTCTAATTTCTCTATCTTCCTCTTCTTTCATTTTTTTAAATTTTTCATACATTTCATAAGTAAAATTGTCTTCTTGTTGTTTTTTATTTTTTAATAGTTTATCAATTCCAACAAGCAAATCTTGCATGGCTCCTATTTTATCCATATTTTGTGCTTGTAATTTAGCAAATTCAGTAGGTAAATTATAAGGAGATACCTTGCTATAAACAGGTATCAGATTTTTTTCCTTATCTACTTTCATCATTTCAAGGTATCTACTCCACTCATTTTTCACCCATACTGCATTGAAATTCTTTTCTTCTGTTCCCACTACTAACATGACTTTTGATGACGTAAGTGCAGAATAGATATAAGGTTCATATTCTGTACCTAATTTTCCCTCTAATGTCATTCGTGCAAAAAATACTTTGTATCCTTTTTCAATCAATTTATCATAAATATCTTGTGCCATTACTGAATCTATCGTGCGTTCTTCTTGTTCATCCGTTTCTTTATAACAAATAAAAATATCATATGGTTGTTCATGTAAAGAAATTTTCAATATTTCTTTTTGAATATTATCTAGCTTTTCTGCTTCTTTTTGGTAGAGCTCTAAAGCATCTCCGTAAGCTTTTTTTATTACTTTTTTATAATCATTATCACTAAAAATAGAAGATGGTATTGTTCGGTGACAAGTTGGAATTTTCTTCTTTGTTTTGGGATCATCAACATATTCTACTCCATACCGACAAAGGAGCAATCCCCAATGTGCCTCTATTTGTTCATTATCTATATCCAAAATACTTTCATAAACACCATAAGCTTTATCAAATTCATTACTCATCCTTAAATCATTGGCTCTATTATATAAATTAACAATTTTTTCATTATCTGAATTGGGAAGAGTCATCGTACTTTTACAAAATAAACATTTTCCGATATGCTCACTTACTTGTTCAATATCTCCTCCACACATTTTACATTTGAATACCATACTCTCACCTCTACTACTATTTTAGTATAACATTATGTTTTTATTTTTGCAACTATGTGCTGACATTTATGAAAGCTATTTATTGATAAAATATTAATAAGGAAAGTAGGTGACGTTCAAATGGACAAGGAAAATATAAAACATATCTACGAACGTGCCTCAAAACGTATTAAAATGTTTCGTAAATATCGAAAACTTACCCAAGAACAATTGAGTGAAGCTTCTACTTTTTCTAGAGGGTTTATCGGAAATATTGAGGGTGAACATACAGAGCAAACCTTTTCGTTAGGAGTTTTATATTATATTTCTTTAAAATTGGATATCCCGATTGAGTTATTTGTAAAAGAAGATATTAGTGAAGAATTAAAAGCCCTTGGAATTGAAGAAAAAAAGGAAACCAAAAAAAGAGCATAAAGCTCTCTTTTTTATGGAAAAAATTTACTATTTTTTCATTAATTTTTCAATTTCTTGTTTTGATAGATTGGTTACTTTTTCTATTAGATTTATATCTAATTTTTCCTCTAACATTCTTTTTGCAATTTGTTTTTGATTTTGTTCAATACTTTTCCTAATGTCTTGGTCTTTTAAATTATTTTCTTTACCGTAGTCTTTTTTAAAATAGTCTTCTTCTCTCGCACTTTCACCAACACATTCTATGATTTCTTCTTTGGTTAATCCAGTCATTTCCATAATAGAATGAATTCCATACTTTTTATTTAGTGCTTTTATTATTTCTGCTTTTCCTTCTTCTAATCCCTCTCTATGTCCCTGGTCTTTCAAAGCCCATTCTTTGTCATAAGCCTCTCCTAAGAAATCTTCTTCCCTCACATTTTCACCAACACATTCTATGATTTCTTCTTTGGTTAATCCAGTCATTTCCATAATAGAACGAATTCCATATTTTTTATTCAATTTTTTTATTATTTCTGCTCTTTCTTCCGCTTTTCCTTTTTCTATTCCTTTTTCCATTCCCTCTCTAATTCCCTGGTCTTTCAATGCCCATTCTTTATCATAAGCTTCTC
>CAYYCR010000093.1:0-7844 GCA_964470385.1 uncultured Muribaculaceae bacterium
GGTTTCATTCCCGTAAATTTTAAATTATCAAATGGATATTCAAAAAAAGTAGGCACATTTTCTCCATCCAAAATTGCCTCTGAATATTCTGCTTTCGCACTTTCCATCATCCCATAGGCTGTATCTTTAAAAGCACTTTTTCGTGCCTTTGTTATAATACTTAAAACAATAGGAATTGCTATCAAGGCTATTACTGCTAAAATTACAATAACTGCTAGTAACTCTATTAAAGTAAAACCCCTTTTCTTCATTGACACATCTCCCACCTTAATTTCTGAATTCTGAACAACTATCTTCTCCAATATATTCAGAATAAAAAATATTATTTTCTACAGTTATTTTTACTTTATGGGAAAGTGGAATTTCCTCACCTGTACTTGGATCTTTTAATGGTTCAGATAAATTTCCGTTATTTACAAGTTGAGTCAATGTCACACAATAAATATTTCCACTTACCTTTGGATATTGATTTTGATTTTTTTCTACATAAACCAAAGATGCTTCCGTTATCGTTTGTTTTACAACATTACTAATATTTTTTCGATTTTTTCTAAACTGGCTCATTATTGTTGGAAATGCTACTAATGATATCACAGCAATAATTACAATAACTCCTAATAACTCTACTAATGTAAATCCTTTTTTCTTCATATACACACTCTCTTTTCTACTCTTATACTTTATTATAAAAAAAAAGAAGTAATTAGTCAACTACTTCTACTCTTAAAAGATTGGTATGTGTTGCAACATTAGATGGAAATCCACCTGTAATAATAATATGTTCGCCACTTTCTAAATTCATAAATTCTTTGGCTTTTTTCTTACAATCAGCAATCACTTCTTCTTGAGTATCATAAACAGGAACATGAATTGGATAAACTCCCCAACTAAGTGCTACTGAATAGGCAGCTTTTTCATTTGGACAACCTGCTAAAATAATTGAATTTGGTTTCAAATTACTAATTTTACGTGCTGTATAACCAGTCATAGTAGCTGCAACAATCACTCTAGATTCTAATGTATTAGCACTTTCTACTACACCCTTAGCAATTACTTCTGTTACATCAATTTCTCTTTTTGAATCAAATTGATAATCATAGTCATATGCCTTTTCTGCTTCCATACAAGTTTCTGCCATATAACGTACGGCTTCAATTGGGTATTTTCCAATTGTCGTTTCTCCTGATAACATGACAGCATCAGTTCCATCAAATACAGCATTGGCAATATCAGATACTTCAGCTCTTGTTGGTCTCGCATTTGTATACATAGAAGCTAACATTTCTGTTGCTACAATACAAATTTTTCCATATTCACGGCATTTTTGAACCATTAATTTTTGTAGAATTGGAAGTTCTGACATTGGAACTTCTACTCCCAAGTCTCCACGTGCTACCATAACACCATCTGAATGAATGACGATATCATCTAAGTTTTTAATTGCAGTATTGCTTTCAACCTTAGAAATAATTTTTAAATCTTCTCTATTATGTTCTTTTAGAATTTCACGAACGGCTAAAATATCTTCTTTTGAACTTACAAAAGAAAGGGCTAAGAAATCTCCTTCATGCTCACAAGCATAGATAATATCTTCTTTATCTTGTTCACTTAAGAATGGCACTCCAAGTTCAACACCAGGAACATTTACACCTTTTCTTGATTTTAAAATTCCACCATTGATGATTTTACAAGTAACACCATCTGCTTCTTTTGAAATGACTTCTAATTTCATAAGTCCATCTTCTAGTAAAACAGTATTTCCAATCTCCATGCGATCAATCGCATCTTTATAATTTACTGTAATTTTCGTATTATCTGCTACAATATCATCTTTCACTATACGAATCGTTGCTCCCTCTTTTAAAGTAATTCCATCTTCTGGGGCTAGACCCGTTCTAAAATCTGGTCCTTTTGTATCGTATAAAATAGCGATATTAACTCCTGTTCTTTTACGAACCTCTTTTACAGAAGAAACCACAGCTTGCTTTTCCTCCTCTGTTGCATGAGAAAAATTAATTCTAGCTACATTCATACCAGTAAGTACCATCTGTTCCATTACATCTGGATTTACACTAGATGGTCCAATACTACAAATGATTTTTGTTTTCTTTAATTGTTTTTCCTTATTTTCCATATGAATATTCACTTCTTTCTATTACACGAAACAGGTAGAATTTTACCATTTTTTTTAGCAAAAATCAACGGTTATGAGAAAATAAAATTATTTTTTTATAGTGAATAGGAGTGATATTACTTTTTATATCCACTACTTTCCTTTTCCACTGTTTCATTTAAGGGGAAATTTTCATATTTTTAATACACGATTTAAACTTTTGATACATTTTTCTCGTACTTTTTTCCTGTCTGACAATTTGGACAATAATAAGTTCCTCTTCCTCCAACTTTGATTTTAATGATGTTATGATTACAGTTTGGACAAATTTCTTGATTATGCACAAATAATTCATTTTGAAATAATCCATGCACTCCCTCACTAGAAGTAAAACTACGAATGGTCGTTCCCCCTAATTCTATTGCATGTGATAAAACCTTTCTTGTGCATAAAATAATATTTTCTAATTCTTTTTTTGTTAATAAAGAACAAGGTTTTAATGGATGAATACGGGCCAAATACAAAATCTCATCGGCATAAATATTTCCAATTCCTGTCATAATACTTTGATCTAATAAAGCTGTTTTAATGGGAATTTTTTTCCCTTGATATTTGTTTTTTAAATACGTTATTGTTATATTTTCATCCCAAGGCTCTAACCCTAATTCATTTAAAGGCTTACTATTCCAAACTTTATCTTTCAAAATTAAATGCATTTTTCCAAATTTTCTAGTGTCATGATAACGTAAACTTGTACCATCTGTAAAGTCAAATTTGACAAGTTCATGTAACATTTTAGGGTCCTCATTATTTCTAATAAAGTATTTTCCTTCCATTCTAAGATGACTCAGCAAATAGTAATGATTAAGTTCAAATAAAAGCCATTTTCCTCTTCTTTCTAAATTCATTATGGTTTCGTTTTGTATTTGTTTTATAAACTCTTCTACCGTTGGATATTCAATTACATTATTGTGATAAACGTAAACTTCTTCAATTATCTTTCCAAGTACTTGACTCTTTAACGTTTCTTTTACAGTTTCTACTTCTGGTAGTTCTGGCATAATATTCCCCCCTCATTAGAAAAAGCAAATTATTAAAAATCTGCTCTTTTGATTATTCTCCTTTTAGTATTTCAATGGCTTTACGCATTTCAAGGTCATATTTTATCATATCCAAGCCACCAAATAATTTTAAAAATTCTTCTTTTTGCATTTGGTATTTTTGGGCTAATGAACTTGCTTCTTCTTCTGCTTGTTCCTCTGTAATGTTAACGTTTTCTGCTTTTGCAATTTCTTCCAACATTAATCTAAATGTAATACGATTGACTGCTTCTTCATGCATTTGTTCCTTTAAAGCAGCTTCATCTGAGTTTGTAAATTGATAGAATTGTTCTAAAGTTAGTCCTTGCATTTTTAAATTTTCTTCGTATTGTTTTATCATACGTTTTTTCTCTTCTTCAATCATAACATCGGGAATATCTACTTCTACATTTTTAGCTGCTGTTTCTAATAAGCTATCAATATATTTATTTTCAGCATCAGCTTCTTTCCGTGTCATGATATTTTCTTTTACTTGGTTCTCTAATTCTTCTACTGTATGAATACCTTCCATTCCTAGGTCTTCAAAAAATTCTTCATCAATTTCTGGAATTTTTACTTCTTTAATTTCATGCACTTTTACTTTAAATACTACTCTAGCACCTTTTAGATCTTCACTATGATAATCTTCAGGGAATGTTACATTAATTTCTTTTTCTTCTCCTGTTTTCATACCAATCAATTGTTCTTCAAATCCTGGAATAAAGGTTCCACTACCAATGGTTAAAGAATAATTTTCTGCTTTTCCACCTTCAAATGCCACTCCATCTTTAAATCCTTCAAAGTCAATGACTACAATATCCCCATTTTCTACTGCTCCATCTTTTAAGATGTTTTCAGCAAAACGTTCTCTCATATGACCAATGGCATGCTCGATTTCTTCTTTGGTTACTTCTACATTTTCCTTTTTTACGCCAAGTCCTTTATATTTTCCAAGTTTTACAGTTGGTCTTAATGTTAAAGTAAATTTAAATTCGACTCCCTCTTCTCCAATATTAGAAAGGGCGATTTCTGGTTCTGCAACAATCTTTGTGTCTTGTTCATTTTCAAATGCCTTTATATATGCCTTTTCTACACATAAATCAGCTGCATCCATATAAAGAGATTCCTTTCCATATTTTTTTAAGAATAATTCCTTTGGTGCGTGGCCAGGACGAAATCCATCAATTTTTACTTTTTTATTTGCCTTTTGATAAGCTTTTTCTAAGGTACTTTCCCATTCTTGTCCTTCTATTTTTACCGTAATTTCTTTCATGTTTTTATTTTCTTTTTGTTTACTCATTTCTTTTTCCTCCAATTCACGTTATTAGTATAACGTATTTTTACTAATATTTCAACACTTTTTATAAGTACCAAAAAAGCACAGGTAAGGTGCCTTTTACGCAATTTCAACAATTTTTACATCATATTTTCCATTTGGACTTTCTACTGACACAATTTCTCCAACTTTAAGTCCTAAAATGGCTTTTGCAATTGGTGATTCATTAGAAATTTTGTTTTGAAAAGGATCAGCTTCTTTGCTTCCTACTATGGTATATTCTTCTATATCCTTATCTTCTACATATTCTAATTTTACTTTTGAACCAATGGCTACTTGATCACTTTTCACATCACTAATTACAATTGCATTTTCAATCATTGCCTCTAGTTCTTGAATTTTTCCTTCTACAATTGCCTGTTCTGTACGTGCTGCATCATATTCTGCATTTTCGCTTAAATCTCCTAAAGCACGTGCGTCTTTTAAAGCATTGATTACTTCTGGTCTTTTTTCTAGTTTTAGGTATTCTAATTCCTTTTGCATTTCTTCAAGACCTGCTTTTGTTAAATAAATTTCTTTTGTGTTTGACATTTTTATTCACCTCAAATTATAATCTTTTTTCAAATCTACAAAATAATACTACAGTTTTTTTTTTTTGTCAACTTGAAACTGGTATTTTAACTACTCGCATAAAATTATTTTTAAAAACTGGAGTGGATAGTTTTATTTTTACAATTTGTTTTGGGTGTCTTACGACTTCTATTTGTTCTCCTTTTTCATCTATAATTTCATCGATTTTGACTTGAAAAGTAGTAATATTTGGGCCAAAAAATTCTACAAGATCTCCCTTTTTAAAATAATTTCGCTGTTCTATTAGGGCATAGCCATTTTGATAGTCTAATACAAGACCTAGAAAGTCTTGATTAGAGGATTCCACTCTTCCATTATAATATCCACATTCCATTCCCTCGCTACCATCAAAAAATTGGGAAACGGAGTCTCTATTGGCACAATTTCTTAATACTTTTTCATACTCCTTATTATATTCATATGTTTCTTTTTGTTGCATATATTCATCAATTACTTTACGGTATATATCGACAACTGTTGCAATATAATAAATAGAACGCATTCTTCCTTCTATTTTAAAAGAGGTAATTCCAATATCAATCATGTCAGGAATATATTTTAAAAGGGACAAGTCCTTGGTACAAAAGGTAAATGGCTTTTCTCCTTGTAATGGGTTTTTCTTATCATCAAATAACTCAAAGTCCCATCTACAAATTTGACTACATCCTCCACGATTAGAGTCCCTAGCTGTTAAAAAATTAGAAAGTACACATCTTCCACTATAAGAGGCACACATTGCTCCATGAATGAAACATTCAATTTCTATATCGACGTGTTTTTTGATTTCGATAATTTCTTCTTTGCTTGTCTCTCTTCCTAGTACAATTCTAGTAATGCCTAATTGTTTCCAAAATTCTACTGCTTCATAGTTTAGTGTAGATTGTTGAGTAGATAAATGAAGTTCTAAATTGGTATTTTTTTTAGCGATTGGAATAATGGCTGGGTCACTAATAATAATGGCATCTACTCCGATATGATCTAATTCTTTTAGATAGTGAGTCAGTTGTTTTAGTTCTGAAGTGTGAAGAACAATATTAACTGTTACATATACTTTTTTTTGTAAGTTATGGGCAAAAAGGACTCCTTCTTTTAATTCTTCCATCGTAAAGTTAGAAGCATTCGCACGTAAACCAAACATGGTTCCGCCTAAGTAAACAGCATCTGCTCCATAAAGAAGAGCGAATTTTAGTTTTTCTAAGTCGCCTGCTGGAGCAAGTAATTCTGGCTTTTTCATTTAACTTTCTCCTTTCACTTTATAGACAGTCTCTTTATATAAAAATCCTTTATCTGTATTTTGATTGCATAATCTATTTACTTTATCAAATATTTCTTGTTTGTTTTGTTCTGTTAAAATAGAAAACAGTTGCAATATTTGAATGAATACAGAAGATTCTATCCCGAAACTATTTAATATTACATAATCAATGTTTTGCCTTTGTAATTCTAAGTACTCTGGGATTGCATTTAATATGTAACTTGAATAAACAGTAGTACCATTTTCATCATCAATAATTGGATACATTTTATTTTCTTTTGAAATTTTATAGTTATTTCCTTTTTCTTGTAAATGAAAATAGTTTAAATAATTTTTGACTAAATGCCTTTTGGATACAAACATAGGAAGATAACCAAATATAGAAACAAATAATTGGGTATCTGTATTGTTTCTAATTTCTTTTATTTCTTCTAGTGTAATTTCATTGGAAAGGTAGGCTCCACTTACTCCGTTTGCTTTCCAGAAATTACAAGTTTCTGCGTTCGTTGCCAAATGTTCTTGACTCCAAATTAGTGGATAAGAAATGTCTAGTTTTTGTTTTAAGTTTACAATACTAATATCGTAATAGAATATTCCATCTATTTGATAGTTTTCCAGTTCTTTTAATGTTTTTTCTAATATTGGTAGGTCTTTATTATGAAAGTTTTTATTTAACATAATAAAGAGTTTTTTATCCATATTTTGATATTTTTTTAGTTCATCTATATGTATATAAAATGGTAAATTTACACTAAGTCCTTCAATTCCTAATATTATGCCATCGCAGAAAGATAATGTTTCTTCTATCATTTCTGTATTATTAGGAATTGCCAAAATTTTTGTCATATTATCACATCCTGAAACGTATTATAACAGACATTGTTTGAAATAGCAAAAAAAAACTAAATTTTTTTGATTATAGTCTTTCTATTTCTTCTAATGATAATCCTGTATTTTCAGAAATAATTTTAACATCAATTCCAGATTTTTTTAAATTGCGTGCGATTTCCATTTTTTCAACTTTGCGTCCTTCTGCATGACCAAGTTCTATTCCTTCTTCCTTGGCATCAGCAATCATCGTATTTCTAATCAGTTCATCTCTGGGTAATTTCATTGAAAATCCAATCCATTCTTCATCTTTGCTATATTTACTCATTTCTTCTACAAATTTTTGGGCTGCACTTATTTCCATTAAATCATCACCTATCCATTCTTTCAATTCTTTCATTGTCTTTGCTCTAAATATGTTAATCCAACGTATTAACTTCTCGTCTCTACTAGTATAACACATTTTACTTGCTAGTTCCATATCTACGATATCAATTTGTATCATTTCTGTTAATACTTTTCCTTTTTTACTTGTAAAGTAATAGGATTCAATCATATCTTCTTCATTACAATGAAAATTATTAAGTTGAATTTGAAGTGTTTTTTTTATATTGGAATAATCATTATCTCCATATTTTAATTGTCTTCCATGAATGTTACAAG
>CAYYCR010000094.1:0-7841 GCA_964470385.1 uncultured Muribaculaceae bacterium
ATTTTCATTTCTTGCAGCTCTTCCTATTGTTTGAATTAAACTTCTCTCACTTCGAAGAAATCCTTGTTTGTCAGCATCCATAATCGCAATTAAACTTACTTCAGGAATATCAATTCCCTCTCGAAGTAAATTTATTCCTACTACTACATCATATTTTCCTAATCTTAAATCTCTTATAATACGAAGTCTTTCTAATGTCTTAATTTCACTGTGCAAATAAGCAACTTTGATATCTACTTTTTTTAAATAATCAGTTAATTCTTCTGCCATACGAATGGTTAAGGTTGTAATTAAAGTCCTTTCATTTTTTGATATTTGATTATTTATTTCTTCAACAAGATTATCTATTTGTCCTGTTGTTTTTCTAACCTCAATGATTGGATCTAACAGTCCTGTTGGTCTAATAATTTGTTCTATTACTTGACCTCCACATTTTTCTAGTTCATAATCACCTGGAGTTGCCGATACATAAATCGCTTGGTCTATTTTCTTTTCAAATTCCTCAAATCTTAATGGCCTATTATCCATAGCACTTGGTAGTCTAAAACCGTAATCAACTAATACTTGCTTTCGTGCTTGGTCACCATTAAACATTCCTCTTACTTGGGGAATCGTAACATGGGATTCATCAATCACAAGTAAAAAATCATTTTTAAAAAAGTCTATTAATGTTGTTGGGGTTTCTCCAGGGGCTTTGAGGGCTAAATGTCTAGAGTAATTTTCTACTCCACGACAAACTCCTGTTTCTCTAAGCATTTCTATATCATAATTGGTACGTTCCATCAACCTTTGATATTCTAGTAATTTATTTTCCTTTTTGAATTGTTCTAATCGCTCTTCTAATTCTTTTTTGATATTTACAACTGCTAGTTTTAATTTATCTTCACTTGTAACAAAATGACTAGCTGGAAAAATACTGATACTTTTTTTATTTGACAATACAGCTCCTGTTAGGGTGTCAAACTCACATATACCGTCTACTTCATCTCCAAAAAAATCAATTCGTATTCCTTTGCCATGCTGACTGACTGGAATAATCTCTAATATATCTCCACGTACTCTAAAGCTTCCTCTTTTCAAATCTAAATTACTTCTTTCATAAAGCATATCAATTAATTTTTCAATAATTTTATTTCTATCTACTTCTTCGCCATTATAAATAGTTAACACTTTATTCTGATATTCTTCTATTTCTCCAATTCCATAAATACATGAAACAGAAGACACTACGATTACATCATCACGATTAAGTAATGAGGAAGTAGCTGCATGTCTTAATTCATCTATTTCATCATTAATAGAAGCATCTTTTTCAATATAAGTATCTGTTTTGGCAACATAAGCTTCAGGTTGATAATAATCATAATAAGAAACAAAATAGTTTACTGCATTCTCTGGAAACAATTCTTTCAGTTCGGAATATAATTGTCCTGCTAGAGTTTTGTTGTGAGCTAGTACTAAGGTTTTCTTTCCCGTTTGGGCGATTACATTAGCAATCGTGAACGTTTTCCCTGTTCCTGTAGCACCAAGCAAAACCTGGTGTTTCTTACCATTTTTAACTCCATCTACTAATTGTTTTATAGCCTCAGGTTGATCTCCATTTGGTTCAAATTTTGATACTAATTTAAACATAAATTTTCCTCCTTTTGATAAATTTTATGATCTAATTTTGGAACTTTTTTTGGCGAAAAAAAGCAGTACACGAAATTTCTTTAAAAAAGTCACAAATTCATTTTTACTACTACACTTCATTAAATTATACTGAATAATATTACATGCTTTTTTACTACTTTATAATATCATTTTTTCCCCTTTATTTCAACGAATTATAGCAAAACCAATTTGTTATTTACCTTTTTTCATATTCAATTTTATGTAATATACAAGCTATTATAAATATTTATCAAAATAAGTGTCGATTTTCAAATTCGTGTAATCAAAAATATTATTTTCTGAACATTTTTTTATAGCACTTTCAATAAATGGTTCTAATACATCTAAACAGTCATATATAATTTCTTCTGTATCACAATACACATTCACAGTTATGATTTCAGATTCGCGTCCTAATAATATTGATACTGATTTTATATACAAATTTGTTAAAAAAGAGATTAGTTCATATTTAAACTAATCTATGAATTGTAACATTTGAATTACACTTGTTTCCATATCATCTTATTATCTTTAAATTCATAACGCAATTTATTTTCATCTAACAAATATGATAAATATGATCTTATTGTACTTCCAACTAATACATATTGATTTGCATTCATTAGCAAATTGTACTCATCAAAAATGTATTTTAATAATTCTTCAAAAGTCATTTCTTTACTACATATATTATATATTTTATTCATAATCTCATGTACTTTATTTCTATTAAGTTCTATTAAAAATGAAATATCCTCTGTGGCTTCGCAATGAGATGGAATATATAACTTTCCCTTTAAAGTTTTCAAATAATCTAAAGTATTAAGGAATTCTCTAACATCATATATAAAGAATAAATGATATTTGGTAATCGTTTCTTCGCTGAATAATGAATCTGCTAAAAAATATATATCATCACTTGTTTTAATTCCTATCATATCAAAGAAATGTCCTTTTAAAGTAAAATACTCCAATCCATCTGGAAGGTTATCTTCTATTGAATTTACTACAGATCCTTTAGCTAGTAAAAATTTATTTCTAATATCTTTAAACGGATAACCACCATATAAAAAAGAAGATTCTAATATAGGAAATTCCGTAAAAAACTTTTCAATATTATAAGCAAGTATAGTACAATTAGTTCTATCTTGAATTACTTTATTTCCTCCAATATGATCTGCATTTGAATGGGTTGTTATAATTCCTTTTACATTCCAACCTTGCTCACCAAGAATCTTCAATATTTTCTTTCCAGCATCTTTATCATTTCCTGTATCTATCAAATAAATATTGTTATCATCTATTTTATATATACCAATATTAGTGGCATTTTTTATATAATAAGTTTTCGCCCCAACTTTTACTAATTCCATAAATAGAATCCTCCTTACCAATTACTATTTTTGATTTCTCTTTATTTATTATATTCTTTGCTTTAGCTACATCCATATATATTATACAAGTAAAATGATTCGTATTATTTGTTCTTTATTTTATATTCTTTTCTTAAATACTTAATCTTTTCATCTGAATTTTCAACATATTCTTCATAACTTCCTAATATTGTTTCTTTAAATTTGCTTTTATCAAATTGTGGAAAGTATGTATCGGCATCGCTGCAGGTTGCATCAAACTCTGTTAAAAAGATTTGGTTTACATAAGCAATTAATTTACTATATATTTGGGCACCACCTATTACAAATATTTGATCATCTAATTCTTCCAGATATCTTAATAGAGCATTTATATCACTATATTTTATTATACCGTCTGGAACACAAATATCACTCTTTGTAATTACTATATTTGTTCTATTTGACAGAGTATGTGGTAATGATTCAAACGTTTTCCTCCCCATTATAATATGATGATTAAGAGTTTTATTCCTAAAAAATTCCATATCTTCTCTAGTTCTCCATATTAATTTATTATTTCTCCCTAGTTCATTGTTTTTTCCTATTGCAGCAATTACGCTCAAATTTTTCATGTTTTATTTCTCCTTTAATATAATACTATTTATTTCTCTAGAAAACTATTTTGTATGTAATTTTTTTCGTATTATTGCATTCAATTTCTTATTTTTATGATTTTTCTATCTTTAATAGGATGATTTTTTATAAGCTTTCTAAGAATATTTGATTCTCACTGATTGCTATGGTATTTTTCATTGTTTTGATAACTCTTTAAAGATTACGATATTTTTTTATTTCATCATCATCATAAAATATAATGTCATTTAATTTTTTATTGTTACATTTATTCTACTGTAATCATAGTGTATTTCATTCAATATTTGAAGTAATAAATCTAATAACATCTTTGTATCATAATGAGTTTCAATATATAAATTTTCACATAGACAAAGAGGACTACGCATATTATCACTTGTCTCTGAAATTCTATTACGTACACGTCCTAATAAATGATTACGCAAAGCAAGGATTCTGTTTTTCATCTCTGTATCTTTTATTATTTCTTGTAAAATAGCCTGCACAACTGACTTCCAAGTAGGAGTCGTAAATTTTTTATTGTTAAATGATACTGCTAAAGGTTTTTTTCCTTTAAAAGTTGTACAAGTTGCAAGAGGATAAATGCTTACATAAGGATTCATTGGTATCTCATTATTACTCTCTAAATTTTCCACCTTTCTAATAATTGCATCAAATGTAGTATTAATGGTCATTATAAGTTGACTTTGTTTTTCTCTAATTTCTTCTATTATAGTCATATTTTCCCTCCTTTAACTAAATATTAGCATATGTTACCGTCAATGTCAATATGAAAGAACTTAATATATAAAAAAAGCAAAGATTCAACTTTACTCATTTTAATATACTTTCATAATAAGAATATATATCTGTATTCTTATGTTTTTATTTGAAATTTTTATTCTACCAATATCTATTTTAATTATGAATTAATTGTTATTTATTAATTTTAAATATAACCTGATACATATCTTCAAAGTCATATTCTTCTGTTTCTACTTCCAGACCTAATGCTTGAATTTTTGAAACACAATCTCTAATTAAATTAACTGCCTGCTTCATTTTATTTGGTTCTGATGGTATCGGAGTTGGAATCGCTGGACCACTTGGAATACTTCCTAAGCTCATATCAAATTCATTACTACTAGGAACTGATATTGTCTGATTGCTCATTGGTTCCATAATTGGTGTTTGAACTAATGGTTCTGGATTTACTGGGATAATTGGTGTTGGTTTTTCCATTGCTACATCATTACCAAAATTAGTAACAAAATTATTATTCATGCTTGATTCTGCAATTGGTGCTGGATTTTCTTTTACTTCTTCTACAACTGAGGGCTGAATATTGATATTAGCCGTATTTAAAATATCGTTAATAGGTGCTACTGGCGTAACTGGGATATTTACATTACTAACTTCTGTTTTTGTTTCTTCCTCTTCTAAATCCGCAAGATTGAAAAATTTTCCAGGTCTCAACATAGCCTCAGCTGATGAATCATCACTTTCTGTTTCTGCTGAATTGTTATTAATATTCATGGGTTGTACTGGTGTTGTATTTAAAATATCAGCTGGCTTTAATAACTCTTCCATATTGGCAATTGGCCTTGGTGGAAGATTTATATCCTCTGCTTCTCTTTCAATTTGTTCCACATTCATGAAACCTGGGTTTACAACTTGATTTTCATTTATAATAGGTGTTGAAGTAATAGGCTCTGACATTACATCTTCTACAATTGGTGTTGTTGGAATATTCATATTGCTTTCTAAATTGGTAGATTGATTATTTTGTTGATTTTCATTAAAGTCTATTATTTCTATATCTTTATTATTCTCATTCATCATTTTCTTTATCTCCTCATCTGTTCTACGTACTGTTAGTCTCTCATTTATAATCCGTGCTAACATTTTTTTTTGCTGCTCCTTATTATTTAGTCTTAATAAGGATCTAGCATGACGTTCTGATATCTTCGTTTCTAAAAGTGCTTCTTGAATTTCATCATCCAAATTTAGTAAACGTAATTTATTTGCTATTGTTGACTGTGTCTTTCCAAGTTTTTCAGCCAATTCTTCTTGTGTTAAATATCCCATATCTAAAATTTTCTTATAAGAAATGGCCTCTTCTATTGGAGTTAAATCTTGCCTTTGCACATTTTCTATCAATGCTACTTCAGCACTATCCTTATCGTTAAGCTCTGTAATGATTGCTGGTATCGTTTCTTTTCCTGCTAACACACTTGCTTTATAACGTCTTTCTCCAGCTATAATCTCATACCGATCTCCTAAAGGTCTAACAACAATTGGTTGAATGACACCATGTTCTTGAATAGAATCTGCTAGTTCTGTAATTGATGTTTCATTGAACTTTATTCTAGGCTGAAATCTATTTGGTAAAATATCATTTAGATCTAGTTCAACAATTTTTCTATTGTTCATAGGTATCCTCCTTTTTATTCTGTTACTATCATACTATACTTTGGGAAATATTTCAATATCATTTCCCAAAAATAAAAAAATATCTTTACTTGATACTTTTTTACAATGGTCTTTTTTTTATTTCACTAAATTTTCTTGGATACTTTACAGATGAACTTTTCATTTTTTCAAATTTTAGAATTGTTCTCTTACTATTTTCTATGGGAAGAAAAAATTCTTCTTGACACAATAATTTGACATTCATTTTTTCTATTGCCTTTTGGGAAGCCTTTATTTCCTGGGCAATATCGCCTTTCATAGGAATAAATAAGCCCCCTACTTTTACCATAGGAACAGACAATTCTAATAGTATAGGAAGAGAAGAAACTGCTCTTGATGTTACAACATCAAATTCTTCCAAGTGATTTTTGGCATATTCTTCTGCTCTTGCATGAATTGTATTCACATTTTCTATTTTTAAGTTCTGAATTACTTCATTTAAAAATTTGATCCGTTTTTGTAAAGAATCTACTAATGTTACTTTCATTTTTGGATATAATATTTTTAAAACCAATCCTGGAAATCCTGCTCCTGTTCCTATATCACATAAAGAATCAATTGATTGAAAATCAACAACTCTTGCTAAAGTGGCACTATCATAGAAATGTTTTAAATATATTGGTTCTTTTTCTGTTATTGCTGTTAAATTTATTTTTTCATTCCATTCTACTAACAATTTATAATATAACTGAAATTGCTCCTTTTGTTTTGTTGATAAGTGAATATTTAATTTTTCTAGTTCTTCATAAAATTTATCTTCGCTCATTGTAATACTCCTTTTTTATATATACCATTAATAATGATATATCTGCTGGATTAACACCACTAATGCGAATCGCTTGTCCTATAGAAGTTGGTCTTATTTCATCTAACTTTTGTTTTGCCTCACTAGCTAAATTATGGATTTTATTATAATCGATATTTTCTGGTATTCTTTTTTGGTCTAAATCAACCATTTTTTCTGCTTCTTTTAAAGCTTTTTTTATATATCCCTCATATTTGATGTTTATTTCTACTTGTTCTAATACTTCTTCTTTAAAATTTATTTCTACCAAATTTTTTATATGCTCTATTTTTATTTCAGGACGTTTTAATAAATCATATAAAGTTATTCCATCTTTTAAAGTTGCTGAACCAAGGCTATTTAAATAATTATTTACTTTTTCTATTGGAGTTACTTTATGATTTTGAAAAAATTGAATTGCTTCTTTTATCTCTTTCTTTTTCGCCTTTATTTTTTGATATTGCTGTTCTTTAATAAGGCCTACTTGATATCCATATTCTCTTAATCTTAAATCGGCATTATCACTTCGTAGTAATAAGCGATACTCTGCTCTTGATGTCAAAAGTCGATAAGGATCTATTACCCCTTTGGTTACCAAGTCATCTATTAAAACCCCTATATATGCTTCATTTCTTTTTAATATCAATGGTTCTTTTTTTTCTAATTTTAAACTAGCATTGATTCCAGCCATTAATCCCTGACAAGCTGCTTCTTCATAACCACTTGTGCCATTTATTTGCCCTGCTGTAAACAAATTTTCAATTAGCTTGGTTTCTAATGTTTGTTTCAATTGGGTTGGATAAATAGCATCGTATTCAATTGCGTATGCATATTTTAATATTTTAGCGTGTTCTAATCCTGGTAAACTATGTACCATTTGTTCTTGAATATCATGGGGCATACTTGTTGAAAAACCTTGAATATATATATCATCATAATAT
>CAYYCR010000095.1:0-7809 GCA_964470385.1 uncultured Muribaculaceae bacterium
CTTCGAAAGGTAAAATGCTTGTCTCATAAGTTCCTATTTTTTTTGCAATTTCAATAATCTCTAATTTATCTAAACATGAAACGGGGCGAATAATAGGCATACTAGTTACTTCATTAATTACTGCCATACTACTTAAGGTTTGACTTGCCACTTGTCCTATACTTTCTCCATTAATAATGATTTTACACTTTCTTTTTTTGGCATATATATAAGCAATCCGATACATCATTCTTCGCATGATGGTTATAATATAACTATCTGGAACATGCCGATAAATTTCTTCTTGAATTTTTGTAAATGGAACTACATGAACTTTAACATTACCAGAATATTCATTTAAAATGCTAGCTAGTTTAATCACTTTATTTTTTGCTTCTAAACTCGTATGCGGTGGTGATTCAAAATATAAACATTCAATCTCTACTCCACGTTTTAATGCCATATAACCAGCAACAGGACTATCTATTCCACCTGAAAGCATTAAAAGTCCTTTTCCTTGGATTCCAACTGGATATCCTCCACTACCTCCTATTTCTTCTGTATATAAATAAGTTCCCTCTTTTCGAATTTCAATTTGTAATAAGATATCAGGATTATGGACATCTACTTTACAATTTAAATTTTTTAAAATATGTCCTCCAATGATACGGTTAAATTCCATAGATGGAATATCAAAAGTTTTATCAGCTCTTTTCGTTGCAACCTTAAAAGTTTGAAAACTCTTTTCCTTTAATAATTCTAATGATTTTTGTTTTATTTTGTCGATATTAGTATCGACTGGATAACAGACAACTATACTATGAATTCCAAAAATGTGCGTTAATTTAAACACTACTTCATTTACAAATTTTTCTTCTACTTCGATATACATTCGAACACGATCTTTTACAATTTTCATAGGATATTCTTTTAATAAAGACTGAATATTTTTTGCTAACATATTGATAAATACTTTACGGTTAGCCTTTTTTGTCGTTAATTCTCCATATTTAATTAATATTAAATGCTTCATAATTTTTTTGTGTTTGTTTTTACAAATCACAATCTCCTTTCTTTTCCCTTTTCAAAATAAGATTTTAATAATTCTTCTGGATATTGATAATCCATAGAAGATAATGCTTTTTCTTCTATCATTCCATCCACTAATTTTAAATCATAAAAAATAGTAGTTGAAAAGTCTTTTATCGATTGTGCGAATGCAAATATACTTACCTGTTGATTTTCTGTAATCCCATTTGGAAACATAAAAAAACCTGTTTTCCCATATTTTTTTTCATCCTTGGTCGTATTTAAAAAGACAATATTCCCCAAAAGAGTATAAAAATAACTAATGATTTCAGGAGTATGTCGATTGGTTAGTTTTTTAAAAATGGGAACATCTGGATAGTTTTTTAGAGCAAATTCTAATAAACATACCGAGTGTAATTGCATTTCATCCATTGTTTCTCCTATTTTTTCTATTTGTCCATTCTTATTAATCAGAGCAATTTTATATTGATCCATCATTTTCCTCCATTCTTCTTTATTGTACCAAACTTTCTTATTTTTTTATAGTGGATATCTAAGACCTTTGGGATAATGATTTTTTAGTTTACAGTTTTTGGCTTTGTATAATCCGAGAGGATATCCATCTACCATAATTACTCCATATCCATCTTTCACAGAAGCTTCGATTTCTTCTCCTTTTAAATATTTGGTGATTCTATCATCGTCTTGTTTTAAATGACACTGATTGATAAAATCATTTCCGTAGGCTTTTATAAATTGGTGATGAGGAACAAATCGATTTCCTATGATTTCTCCCATTTTCACAAAACAGGATAATAAAGTCATCTTAGGAATTTCAATATTAGAACTTGGGGTGATTACAATATTATTTTGATATTTAAAAATAGAATAGTTGTGATTTTTTAAGTTTTCTCTTAAAAAAACATCAACTATTTTTTTCTCCTGTATTGTTAAAGTTTGAAAATTTGTTTTGATATTTAAAGAGGCGTGCTGTTCTTTTTTTTGTAGTACAATCATAAATTGTCCTTCACCATAAAGAAATGGATAACAACGTTTGGCATAGTCGGTATGATATTCTTCTATTTTAATTCCTTTTTTGGTAATGGTATTAAAAATTGGACAATCAATAATTTCAAAATGATGATTTTTGACAAAATCTACAATTTGTTGTTCGTTTTCTTTTAAGGAAAATGTGCAAGTGGAATAAATTAAGTAACCATCTTTTTTTAACATTAAGGCACTATCTTCTAATAAATATGCTCCAATTTGGCTCATTTCTTCTACCTTTTGTTTTGACCATTCTGTTTTACTTTTTTCATCTTTACGAAACATTCCTTCTCCAGAACAAGGAGCGTCTATTAAAATGACATCAAAGTATTCTTGATAAATGGTTTTAAGTTTTTTAGAACTCATAGAAGAAATTACGACATTTTTTAAACCCAATCGTTCTACATTACTAAGTAATTTTTTCGCTCTATTATAGTTTATTTCATTGGAAATTACAAATCCATCTGGTACTTTATTAGAAAGGGACAATGTTTTTCCACCTGGGGCTGCACATAAGTCTAGGATTTTCGCATTTTTAGGAATATCTATTAATAATGGTGGTAACATTGCCGATGGTTCTTGGACATAAAAAAGTCCTGCATGATGATAAGGATGATTTCCTAATTTTTCTTGGGTTGTAAAATATCCACCTGTGATTTCTTTCATTTTAATGACTGGAAAAGGGGTAATCTGTTCCCATGTTTTTTCATCTATTTTTTCTAATTGTAATCGAATGGATTTCTGTGGAAGTTTTTGATAACTAAGTAGTAATTGTCTATATTCATCTTCTGTTAATAATTTTTTCATTTCCTCTAAAAATGATTCTGGCATTTTCTCCCTCCTCATGGATTTTTGATTCTAAAAAAAATTCTTGATAAATGGATTCAAAAGCAATCCCACAATCCTCACAAAAACATTTTAATTCTCTTATGTTATAAAGTTCGTCGTATTTCTTTACATATTCTTTTTGGCACAATTTTATTCCTAATAATTGATGATATAATGATTCTTTTTGTGTAGAAGTAAATTCTGATTTTTTAGATAACATATCTAATGCTTGCCGTTTGGTTAGACCCGTTTGTTCAACCATACCAAAATCTAGTTCATTCTTTATTTGTTTCAACTTATCTTCTAGCTTTTTTATCTTTTGCTTTCTTAGAAATACGAAAGTTGTATGTTTTAAAATGAATAGTTGCCTTTTTAAGTGTTGTTCTTGTAAAATTAATATTTCTAAATTATCACCTTTTATTTTTCTTTCTAGTTCTTGATAGAGTTCCTGTTCTTCTTTTTGGTGTTCTAATTCTAATAGTTGTCGTTCTACACTTATTTTTTCTTGGTTTAATTGTTGAAGTTTTTCTTCAAGTTGTTTTTGTTTTTGAATAGTGCTTTTTAATTCTTGTATTTTTAATTTGAATAGAGTATGCTCGATTCTTTCTATATATTCTACCATTGATAAATTTCCTTGTACTTTTTCTATTTCTTTTTCATAACCAAATGTATGCTCCAATAATTTTTCTGTTTGTTCTAAGTTAAGTTTCTGAAATCCTTTAAAAATTTGATTCATTGCTTTTTTAAAATGACAATCTTGTTTAGAGTTTAGAAGTATTATTTGATACAATTCTCGAATTTGTGGAAATGTACAAGTTTCTCTAGAAATCTCTTTTAAAGCAAAGGTCCGAAATTCTGAAAAGTTCATTTGTTTTTTTTCTCCTTTTAATAGAAAAGTAATACTATCGTCTTTTAATGTAATAGAGTCTTTTTGATATTCCTTACCATATTTCATTTTCAGTAAATATTGGATACCAGAAAATTCTAAATTTAAATGTTCAATCCGAACAGGAATTTGAAAAATTTGTTTTAATTGTTCTTCTTTTTCTGGATATTTAGATAAGGTGTTTAAATAATGAAATAAAAGTAATAAAGTTCTATGATTTCCATTAATACTAATATATAGTTTTTCTTCAATAGCGACGATATAAATGGGATCTCTTTCAAAGGAGTTTTGTAGTTGTTCTATAATTTCTGTGTTATTATATTCCAAAAGGCTAACAGAACGATTCTGGTATTCATCTCCATCTTTATCAAAATAATTACTTAAAATATCAGTCAAGGTTGCTTTATAATTTTTTGAATAAAAACTTTCTAATGTACTACTGCCATAAATACTCGCTATTGCTATCTTTCGCTTTTCTATTGGAGAATACATAGAGTATAAAAAACTAGATAGTATGGTTTCATTTACTGGGGAATTTAAAGTTCTCTTTAATTCTTTTGGAATATGATTCTTATCAATTCCATTTTTCTTTAAAAAGTCACAAATAGTTGCATTATATATCACTCTATTCCCCTCCTTTTTCTTTGTTATTATAGCAAAAAGTTTTATAAAATAAAAGCATATAATGTGAGACATTTACTTTTATCATTCATTATTCATTCAAAATAAATAATACTCAGATTTTTTTACCTGAGTATCTTTATTTGATAAAAACATATCAATATTGATTTTTTTAGCAATAATATAATCTTTTTACTGTTAATTTTCTACTTTATTCATCTTTTGAATTTCACTTTTTGAAAGAGTCGTTACTTCCATAATAAGTTCCATTGGAAGCCCTTTTGATAATAATTTACTAGCTACTTTCAATAGTCCTTTTTTTTCACCTTGCTTTAATCCTTCTTTTCTTCCTTCTTTTCTACCTTCTTTTAGACCTTGTTTTTTACCAGCCAATCTTCCCTCTCTGTGTGCTTCCATTCTTTGAAATTTTTTCTCATCTTCTAGTGTCCACATATTTTCTAACATCTCCATTCTTTCATATTCTTTTTCTTTTAAATTAAATTTTATGATTTCTTTGACCATTGGTCCTAATTTAGAATCCCTTTTTAATTCTTCCAATTCTTCTTTTGATTTGGCTTGAAATAGCAACTGATATTTTTTATCTTTTAACTTATTGATATTGCAGATTTGTACTTTCAAATTTTCCCCAAATTTATCATGAAGTTTGGTCTCTAACATTTGATACTCTAAAATTTCACTCTTTTTATACTGATAATTAAGTAACCAATATAAAGTAACTGGTTTGATTTCTTCATAATAAGTATCACCTTTTTTCCACTGCATTCCATATAGTTTCGATAAATACACCATACTTCTATTTTCTAAACTACCTCTTTTGTTATTTTGCATTTCTAAGGTGATAATCTCTTCATCACTTTCTAACACCACATCACATTCTCCTTTAGACTTATTCTGATTTTCTTTCGGTAATATGACTGTAGAATACTTAAAATTGCTAATATCGACTCCAAAAAGGTCTTTCAGTAATGTTGATAAAAAATTGTGATGATAGAATAGATGTTTAAAAAGATAATCATTGCTAGCATTGTAAAACTTTCCATTTTCTTTCATAAACTCTCCTTTCAGAGGAGATAACTACATTATAATAGAGAATTATAATTTTGTCAATTTTTCCCCTCAACAATATTTCGATAAAAGGTACCCCTTGACCTTGCTTTTCTAGAAAAAAATGCAAAAAAGAACAATTTTTTTTATTTGTTCTTCCTTATATCATTTATGCTTTTTCATTTCCATATAGACCTAATAATTTATCATAAATTCCAGGTTCTACTTTATTCAAACTATTAATAGATAATTCTAGCGATTTTTGATATTCTCCTTTATAAAATAATACTTCTGCATAATTGAGTTGCTTATCTAAATCTTCTACACTAGTCCGGTACCGATTTCCATAGACAATGGCCATTTCTGCAAACATCGCTGTTTTCATCATTTCCTTTGTTCTAGTAAATAATTTAAGTACTAAGTCCCGTGCTGTATCTACCCTTGTATTTAATACTTCAATCGTAATTGGTTTCTTATCTAATTCCTTTACAATTTCTTTAATCGCTGCCTGGGCCTCATTTAATTCTACAATATAATTTTTGGGTATCACTGGTAAATTATAATCTTTAATCTTATTCCTAGAATTTTTTAAAATTTGTTTTACCTCTTCTAATTGTTGTCTCGCTCTTACTTCATCATCACGCATACTTCCAATCATATCTAACGTACTATCTAACCGTTCCTCCAAATTAGATAAACGAGCCACTAAAGATTCTACTTCTTTAATCAATTTGGAATACGCAAAAGTATTGTTCCTTGTATGCTCAATCAACACTACATAATCCTCATTCAAAACTTCTAAATCCCCGTGAATCCGATTTAATTCTTCGATATCTTCTTTCGATAAATTATAAATTTTTTTCACATGATCCATACCAGAAAAAATTTCTAATACAAGCTCATTCATATGTTCTAACTTCGCTTTAAAAGAATGGTTAGCTTCTTCGTAATTATGACGTTCCATTTTTTCTTTCTCAAAATCATTAAACACAGATTCAAAATATTCTAATAATACTTTTAATTCAAATAAGCTGTCCTCCAAATTGAGTACTTTAGCACGATCTAAAATATCGTTCATCTTTTTTTCTGCTTCACTAATATTATATTCAATATTAAGATAATCTAGTGGATATCCTTGTCTCACCATCTCATCATAAGTATTTTCTACTTCTTTGATTTTTTTTGGCAATATAGAATCCGTTAAAAGTACAATAGCTGGAACTTCTTCAATGACTACTGCCATATGTTTTAACATCTCATCAATCGCTTGCATAATAGAACTAATTTCTCCATAATCATTATTATCCATAGCAACTTCAAAGGCTTCAAATCTTTTGGCAATATTTTCAAATTGTAAATTTACATATTCTCCTATCTGACCATATTCATTACTCGCATCTTGATATTTTTGATAAAGTTCCCTATATTTGGCTTTCAATTTCGTTACAATATTTCGGTTTTTTTCTTCACTATTTGTAAGTTCTTTAATTTCATTTAATAATCCTTCTGAACTATTTTTTACCTTATACAATTCCATTTCTAGTTTCGCAATCTTATAAAGTGTACTTTTATAATCCATCTGTGATAAGGAATAATCCGCTTCTAGCATTAAATCTGTAATTTTAGGAATTTGAACATTTTTAATTCCATCTAGTCGTTCTTTCCAATCTTCATAAAGAACGCCAATTTTTCCCCCTTTGGCATAGGCTCCAACTTTCTCTAATTCAGGAGAAATTGGAGTACTGTTAATTGTGTTTTTTTCAATTTCTAATTTTTCTAAAACACGCTTCATCTTCCGATTTTTTCGAATTTGAATAATGTTTAAAACTGAAACCACAAGTACAATCGCAATTAAAAGAAGAGTCACAAAAAGTAATATCACATTATCCACATCATCACCTCAATATTCTGTTTATTATAATTTTATCACATAATTGCTATTTTTTGACAAAAATTTTACTTTTTCCACATATAATTTTTTTGATATTGCATTTTTAGTATTGACGTATAAAGAAAAAAATAATATAATTGTAAATGCGTATGCATCTAGCAGCATTATTTTAAAAATGATAAAGTGGATATTCCCTTTAGGGGTTATTTGTAACTTTTGCTGCAAAGCGAAAATATTAGTTTATCCACCCTATTATTTGGTAAAATAATTCTCTATCGTATAGGCTAGAAGAAAGGAGAGAAGTTTGTGTCAAGATATATAGGACCAACTTATAGAAAATCACGTCGTTTAGGATTTTCTACATTAGAAAACGGAAAAGAATTAGCACGTCGTCCTTTTATTCCAGGTCAACATGGAAGTAAAAGAGGTAAAAAATTATCTAACTACGGAGTTCAATTACAAG
>CAYYCR010000096.1:0-7593 GCA_964470385.1 uncultured Muribaculaceae bacterium
TATTTTTTTCATAATATTTGCCCTCTTCCTGTCTCTATTATATTATAGTTTTTTTCATTTATCAACCTTCTATTTTTTCACATATAGAAAATTGCCAAACGAAATATCACCAATTAAAAAAACGAGGGATTGTTTTCATGAAACAGTATTTTCTTGTCCAATATCAGTGATAGTCATAGATATCTAAAATTAATAATATAAAGAAAGCCAAACAAATTAGTTGGCTATGATTATCAAAATAATAAACCTTGTTAAATAATTATGGTAAATTAGACATAAAACAAAAAATGTTATCTTTTTCAATGCTTAGTTTTGAAAGAAACCATGATATGAAAAAAGATGTTTTCACATCTTATTTCACAATCCAAGCATTGGGAACATACCGTTCTCCACAAGTAGAACCACAAGGAATGTTCGCAAGTTTTCCGTCTACTACTAAAGTAGAAGAACCTCCACCATCTAAATTCACAGCATTGTGGGCTTTATATCTTTTTAAAATATTGATAAGTTCATTCATGTCAACTCCGAGACTATGTTTGGCGTTTCTTCCATCGATGACTAAGAATAAAACAATTCCGTCTTTTCTTTGTGCTAAAACAGTACGAGGAGCAATTCCCCAACCACCATTTCCTCTTATTTCCGCTGCTTTTCCATTGACAATTAAAAAGGGACCAAATTCTACAGCATCGACAATGCCATTTTGAAGTGCTACATCAGGGCTTTCTTTCGTGAGTACTAAAACATGATCTTTATTAAAACCAGCAATTCCTCCGCCAAAACTATTTCCGCCACCACGGGCGATAATTTTTCCATCTTGTATGACCGTTCCTACTGGAATACTACCTTTTCCAACTGCTGAGCCATCGGCAAAACCACTCGCATTAATGGCTACTTTAGCATCGTTTTTTTTAGCAATTTCTGTTAAAAAAGCTCCACCATATCCATAAGAAGTGGCACTTACTAAATGTACTCTTGATGGATCATAGATTGCAACTAAATAACCTACATAACCATTTCCTTTAATATCAATTTTTTTATAAAGTTGTCCTTTTTCTCTTTTTAAAATTTGTTCTTCATAAGCAGATTCATATTGCCCTGTATCTTCTGCATTTGAAAAATCAATATCACTTACATTGGTATTTTCTTCGGTTTCTTTTACAACATTACTTGCTAATACCTTTTGAATGGTTTTCTCATCATAGAAAATACGAGCCAAATACTGGTGATTCATAGTCGTCATTGCTGATGTAACAAGCAAATTTCTAAAATAAGAAATCGGTCCATAAGTTAAAAATAAACCTGTAAGTGCAAATAAATCCAGTAGCACACAAATGATAACACCTATGAATAATTTTTTACTCTTCTTTTGTTTTCCTCCTTTTACTTTCTTTTCTTTTTTTCTTTTCTTTGGTTTTTCTTCTTTTTCTTCCGTTTCTTCTTTTGGATCTTCAAATTCTTCTACTAATTTTTCTAAATCATTTTCTGTAACAGAAGATGTTTCTTTTTCTTGCCTTTCTTCTATGACTTTTTCTTTTATATTTTCTTTTGGAAGTGATGGTTTTGTTTCTTCTTTTACCTCTAGTAGTTTAGTATCGTTTTCAGTTGGTTTTACTTCCCCTCGTTTTTCCTCTTGTTTCTGTTCTACTTTCTTTTCTTGCTTCTTAGGTTTTGCTTCTTTGGCTTTTTGAAGAGCTTCTTTTATCTTAGAATCTTCTACTTGTTTTTCGGGTTCCACTTTCTGAGGCATAGACGAAACCTCTTCTTTCAGTATTGGTTTTTCTTCCATTTCTGGAAACATCTCTTCGGTTACTATCTTTCTTGCTTCTCTACGTTCTTTTCTTTTGAGTTCTAGAAAACTTCCAATATTAAGAGAGGAATACAATTCTTGTTCTAAATCTTTTTCATTTTTATTATTTTCTTCTCTATTCATAAAAGCCTCCTATCTATGCTCCAAAATCATTTTGATAGCTAATCAAACTTGCATTTTTTACTCCTTCAATTCCATTAAATTGATCTACAATCTCCTCTTTTACTTCTTTTAATTCAATTTCAAAAGTAAGCTCTATTACATTTTTAGAAAGAGTTTTACTTTTTAATTTTTTCTTGGTAATTTTTTTCATGATCTTACTGACTTCAGTATGTGCAGAAGCATCATATTTTATAACTAATAAATAATTAGAACTTACTTTAAATCCCATACTATAACTGATAACATATAAGAGTCCTAAAAGAGCTGAACCTAAAATGGATACCAAATATAATCCTGCTCCAGACATAATTCCTGCTGTAATTCCCCAAAACATAAAGCCCGTATCAACAGGTTCTTTTACTGCCGTTCTAAAACGAACAATCGATAATGCTCCCACCATTCCTAGTGATAACGCTAAGTTAGAGCTAATCGTTCTTATAATCATAGATGTTACCATTGCTAGTAATATAATACATAATGAAAATGATTTGGAATATACAACTCCTGTATATGTTTTCCTATAAATATAAACAATGAATAATCCAATTGCAAAGGCAACGAGTAAGGAAAGAATCATTTTATCAGCGGATATTGTTCCTGTAAATTCTTCCACAACATTTTTTTTAATCATATCTAAAAAATTCATAATTATCTCCTTCTTTACTTAATACTTCGACAAAGGGCAAACTTTGAAACAGCTTGTCTATACATCGGAACTGCTCCTAAAATAAGAGAAATGGCCTCTGGTAAAACTTCATTGAATTTTACTTCTAACACAACCTCATTTTCTTCTAACACTTCATAAGTAGGAAGTTCAAAATCAAATAGTTCATATTGATATCTTCCTGATTTTACTCTAGAATCAAATGTAATTCTCACATCTGATACTGGATAAGTAAAAGCAAGTCTTGTATAATCTACAATGACAGATGGTCTTAAATGATTTATTTTCATGTCATTTAAAAATCTCTCTAATAAGCCAGCAGACTTGATATCTTCTATTTCTCCTATTATTATTTTATCACAAATTTCGCGAGTTATCGTCATTTGTTCTTTAGAAGTCATATTATCGTGTTTTACTTTACACTCTAATCTAATGAAAGAATCATCGTCATCGTAATAACGGATTCGGTACTTTTCACGATGTAATACCCCATTTAACTTTTCATAATAAGCATCTGAACTATCATTATCAAAATATAAACTTCTAATTTTATAAGTATGGTTTTTATTTTTAGAGTTGCTATCAAGATCCATAATACTACTTAATTGTATTTGTAATAATTTGGCAATACTAGGGCTAATGATAAATTTTAATTCATGTCGATTAATTTTCATATTTCACCAAAATACTTATCCATATCAGCATTACTTAAATTAAAGAAGCTCTTCGTCTGTTTGAGTAAGTATCCTTCCCTTTTCTTTACAAAGTCACGAATGACATCTACGCTATCTAGCCAATCTTTATAAGTCATTCCCCAGCGTATCTGATTTCGTTCCATTTCTGGTTCTAATGTTTTATAAATTTTGTCTAATTGTTCTAAAATATGTTTTTCATTCCAAATATTTTTTCTATTCCAACTCAGTCTTTCTACAAAGTCATGTTTAAATTCTTTGCTTTTAAACATATTTGTCATAAAGACAGTAGGAACTTTAAAATCACTCATTCCCTCTGGATTGGTCATAAAGGTATAATAGTTATTCATTGGGAAAAACATAGAATAATCTAAATCGTAATAAATAAAATGGAGTTTTCCATCATCAATATCAGGATGGGAAAATGCTCTACTATTGATTATATCATTATTGGTAGTATAAATTTCTCCTACCCAAAAATCAATTAAACTATTGATATTCACCTTTGTTTTAACATATTCATAGTTCGCTTTATTACTCATGTCATGGGTACTGACATAGTTTACAATATCTTGGTAATCTTTTCCACTACCCAGACTAACCATATAATCAGTTCTGACAATATTTCCTTTGGTTCCATCTACGTTATAATGGTTAGATAAAAATTCATCATCGACTTTTTCTCTGATATTATAAACGCCCCAATAATTTCCATTAATATATAAAACAATCGATTTGTAACTCTGCACTTCTGCTTCACTTTCTTCCATTAAAGAGGTGGCTAAAATATCTCTCAAAAAGGCATTCTCACTATCTTGAGAGCCACTTCTAAGAACGAGGGTATTGAAAACAGAAAAATCACGATTGTCAAATACTTGATAGTGTAAACTAGAAGCTCCATATTTCTTTTTGAATTTTAAAGAAAAGCTCTTTTTCGCCATTCCTCTTGTAGAACCACCAAATAACTTAAATCCACAAGGAATCGAAAAGCTTTTTCCATTTTCATATAGTTCGGCGTAGCTTGCAACTTCTAAATCACTCCAACTATTAGAAGATACTCTACTAAAGTCAGTTGGATTCATCGATACTGACATGACTGGGAGGGTATGATTTTCATTAATGATATAACTGCTTGTTAAAATGGGACTAACAATTTTTCCCTCTTCTATATTAATACTTTTTACCACTGTTGTTTCTGATAGAAAAATGGGACCAGTATATTTACTAGAATTGGTGTTTGGAACACTTCCATCTAATGTATAATATATTGTCCCATTGGCTGTCATTTCTAATTTTATTTCTTTTACTTCATTATAAATTCCTGATGCATAACTTACTTCTGGAGCCTTTGATACTTGTCTGGTACCACCTTTATTTTCTTGCTTTGGTGATGGGGTATCAAAATAGAAAAATCCGTCGTTTTCTCCTCTTCCCATACTATATCCTAACGGTATTTCTGAGATAAACATAGAATCAATAATGTGTTTTCCGTCTGTTATATAAAGAGATTCTATTTCTGATAATTTAAAATTGGTATGAGAATAGGTATTGTTTGATAAATTTTCATCACCTGAACACATTACAATATAAAGTTCTCCTGGTTTTAAAGTAACATCTGGTAAATTCCATTCTGTTAGTCTATTATCATTGGTTGTCAAATAATAGTCTTTTAGTTTTATTTCTTTTGTGGAATTGTTTTTCAGTTCAATCCAATCATAGTATTCTTGTCCGTTTTGAACGAGATAAGAAGTGTTATTGTTCATCACTTCATGAATCATCAGTCCTTCTGGATTGGATAACCTTTTTTTGGAAAAGTTTTCGACTCCCTCTAAAGTATTTGAAAATCCTGGACTAATGGTTCCTGTTTTTAACCAAACATTTTCTTTTACAAGAGCAATGCCATTTTCTAGGTTTTCATAATCTACTTGATCAACTATTTTTCCACTTTTCGTTAAAATCGCACTTCCATTTTTAGAATCTAGTTTGAAATTCGTATGGAGTTCCTTTTCCGTATTGTTTTTTCCTGATGTATAAATGACCATAGTTTCATGAGAACCAATTGTGATATTTGGAAATTGCCATTTAAATGGATTATTAATATCTCCACTAAGTCCATATTCTTTTAGAGAAATGGTTTTATTTGTTTGATTAGTAATTTCAATATAACTACTATAGTTTCCATATTGATCTTTAAAATGTCCTGCATTATTTGGTAATACTTCTGTAATTTGTAGTTCTTCTGATTTTTCTGTAATGGAATTTAAAAATTGTTCTCTTCCTTTTTCAGTATTGTCATAGCCTGGAGTTGGAGTACTAGTAACAATCCATTTTCCTTTGGTGTCTCTAGCCATTACTTGATTTTTATTTAAAGATACAGTCTTTACTGCATCTACTACTTTGCCACTCGTATTTTTTAAAGATAGTGTTTCTTCGCCACTACTGCTTAATTTAAAGTTCGCGTATAATCCATCTTGTTTCGTTCCTGATAAATAGACTATTACATAGGATTTAGCTTTGATGGTAGTTTCTGGAAATATCCATTTGGTTCCAGATTCCTGATCTGATAATCCGTAGTTTGCAAGGTTGATATCTTGATTGCTTCCGTTATAAAGTTCAATCCAGTCATAGATTCCTCCATCTGAAGCAGCGATTGCTCCTCCATTAGAAGACATAATTTCATTGATTACAAGGGAACCTACAATACTATTTCCCTCTTTTTCTATATCTATTTCGGTTAGTTTATATGTTTCTCCTTTTACAAGAAAGGTATTTAATAACATTGCTCCAATGATAACAAGTAGTAAGCAAATGATTAGTTTTCCATTTTGTTTTAACTTTTTACGGTCTAGTTTGAACATGGTTTCCCTCCTTGCTATTGCTACTTTTATCATATCATACTATGTCTTTTTTTCCTAGTTCTAGTTTGAAAATTTGTAAAATGGATGTCAAGAAGTTACAATTTTGTTACAGATAATTTTTTTGATAAACTACTTTTCTTTTCATTGAATATTTGTTTCTTTTACATTTAGTAATTGAAACAATAGGCAGCATTACTTACTTCGATAGACGATACGGATTTCCTATTGTTCCTTTTCCTAATGTAATTTTTACGTCGGATTCTAAATATAGGACTGGACGTACCCCGTAGGTGCCGTCTGCACTGCTGGTGAGGAGAGCCCCACTCGCGAACACAGACCACACCATGTTCGAGCTACCTCTATACGGCGTAATAGTCCACTGATGCGTACTACTATTAAATAGATAATTATTACTTAGACATGCGTTATTAGTAGTTTCTAAATTTGTTGTTCTTTCACAACTTGCATTATTTGATCCATATCCAAAGTCTGTTATATTCATTAATCCTATATATCCTGTCGATGAGCTACTTCTTTCATTATCTTCAAAACCTGCTAATGTAGTTCCACTTTGTCCTCCTGTGTACCATGTTCCATCTGCAATATAGCTTTTACTCGTCTCATCGATATAACTTGTATTACTATAAAAGCTTGTCCCATTTAATTCTGTTTTCAACTCAGCTGGTCGATTCCAATTATTTGGTCCATAGATGTCCCATCTTAAAGCAGTACTATAAAAACTATTTTTGATTATTTTCATTTTTCCATCGATAATCCCTATTATTCGATATAAATGATTTTCATCACAGGTCTCATTCTGCGTTCCAAAACATACCCAGTTATTTGGGTTACTGCCTGCATATCTTTTATTTCCTAGCTTATCTGTCCTTATGGAACCATTTTTTCCTACCTCATTATTCATTATTTCTTCATTCAATATTCTTTCCGATGATTCTACGATAATTGTTTTACTTGCTTTTTCTGTTTTTCCATTTTCTGTTATTGTACATTCTATACAGTGTGTACCACTATCTAAACTACTCGTATTTGTTACTTCTACATCTCCATTTGAAGTATCTACACATCTAGCACTCCCCAACAAAATATTAAAATATTCAAATATGGATTTATCAAGTCCCTTTTCTATCGTTTCACTTTTGGAATCTTTTACAGAAATAAGGGATAGTTCACTTCCATCTGGTATCACACATTTATCTTTTTCATATTTGATTAATCTTATATTCGTATCGGTTTTACTCTTTATCGCACACCATTCATTGTTATGAATAGCTAGAGCTATTTCGCCACTTTTACTGAGTGTTAAAATTCCTCCTTTTGGTTTTGAACCACTATAGGATAGTTCATTCGTAACTCCATCTTCAAATGAAAACACTTGATCCGTTGGATTAT
>CAYYCR010000097.1:0-7485 GCA_964470385.1 uncultured Muribaculaceae bacterium
CCTGTTTTTTCTGCCTCTTTTTTTGGCATCGCATCAAAAGCATGTTTCACACTAGGTTCAAATGAGTCATAAAAATCTTTTAAGGTTTCATACCAAACAATGTTTCCGTCCGCTATTTTATCCAAATCTTCTTCCATGTTAGCTGTATACTTCACATTGATTAAATGAGAAAAATATTCTTGTAACTTATCTGTAATTTCAAATCCAATTTCAGTTGGAATGAATCTTTTGTCAACAATATTAACGTAACCTCTTGACTTTAGTGTTTCCATTGTTGTTGCATAAGTACTTGGTCTTCCAATTCCTAGTTCTTCCATTTCTTTGATGAGTTTAGCCTCAGAATATCTAGCTGGTGGTTTGGTGAAATGTTGTTCTTTCTCGATTTGATTGGTACTAAGAGAAGTCACATTAAGAAAAGACGGCAAAATATGGTCTTTGGTATCCTCATAATCACGGTATACTTTTAAATAACCGTCAAAAGTAATCACTTGACCTGTTGCTTTAAATTGATAGTTTTCATTATCTAAAATCACTGTAGTATTATTGGTTTTCGCATCGGCCATCAAAGAAGCCAAAGCTCTATAATAAATCAAACGGTATAACTTGTATTCATCATTGCTTAAGTAAGGCTTCATGCTAATGGGATCACGTTTGATACTTGTTGGACGAATGGCTTCATGAGCATCTTGAACATTGTCTTTTTTCTTTCCTTGTTTGGCTCTTCCCACATATTTTTTACCAAATTCATTTTCAATATAATGATATGTTTCTTTGATAAATTCATCAGAAAGTCTCGTTGAATCGGTACGCATATAACTAATAAGACCCACAGTTTCATTTTCTAACTGAATTCCCTCGTATAATTTCTGAGCAATACTCATCGTTTTCTTTGAGGTCATCCCTAATTTAGAAGAAGCATCTTGTTGGAGAGTACTTGTAATAAAAGGAACTTTAGAGGGTTTATTTTTGCTTTTCTCTTCGACACTTTCTACTTTAAATTGACTTGTCAATGATGATAAAATTTCATTTGCTTTTGCTTCATTTGGAATTTCAATTTCTTTATGATTATACCAACATAATTCTGCTTCCATTTCCTCAAAGATAGCAGCAATTGTCCAATATTCTTCTGGTTTAAAAGCCTCTATTTCCCGTTCTCTATCCACAACTAGTTTTAAAGCGACACTCTGCACTCTACCAGCACTACTACCATCTGTTTTAGACTGAATTAATTTGCTCAAGCGAAACCCGATAATGCGATCTAAAATTCTTCTGGTTTCCTGACTGTTTACTAAGTCTTGATCTATTTTTCTTGCATTTTTGAAAGATTCTAATACGGCATTTTTTGTAATTTCATTAAATACAATTCGGTCATACTTTTTATTATCTAGTCCAAGACAGTCATAAAGGTGCCAAGCAATGGCTTCTCCCTCGCGGTCAGGGTCGCTTGCTAAATAGACAAAGTCTGAATTTTTGACATCCTTTTTAAGCTCGTCAATCAATTTTTTCTTGCCTTTAATTGGTACATAATCTGGTTTAAAATGATTGTCAACATCCACTCCAAAACCATATTTTCCTTTGGTTGATAAGTCTCTTACATGTCCTTTACTAGAAACCACTTGATAATCATTTCCGAGGTAAGCTGAAATCGTGGTTGCTTTATGAGGAGATTCGACAATTACTAATTTTTTTCCCATAATTCACTTCCTTTATGTCAATTCTAATTTATACACTATTATTTTGTGATTGTCAACTTCTTTTAAGAAACTTTGCCACATTTACTTCCCCATGATTCGATAAACTTATGGTCTTTATAAATTCTTAAGATTTCACAGTGGTTAGAACATTTTTCACATTCACTTCCTTTGGTTTCAAAGGCAATATCCGCAATTTCTAAGTTCCTTGATTTCCCGTCTTCGTTATTATGGGCAAGAATGGCAATGCCAATAGCTCCCATTAAATGACTATTCGGATCTACTACTACATCACAACCTAATATTTCTTTAAAGTATTTGACAACGCCCTCGTTTTTGCTGACTCCTCCTTGAAATACGACTGGCTCTAGAATTTTTTTTCCTTTTCCAACATTGTTTAGATAGTTTAATACAACACTTCGACAAAGTCCTGCAATGATATCTTCCCGTTTATATCCTACTTGTGCTTTATGAATTAAGTCTGATTCAGCAAATACTGTACAACGAGCCGCAATCTTAACAGGATTTTTTGAAGTAATGGCAATACTACCAAAGTCTTCTATTTCTACTCCAAGTCGTTTGGATTGACTAGATAAAAAGGAGCCTGTTCCTGCTGCACAAAGGGTATTCATCGCATAATCGACAATAATGCCATCCCGTATTAATATCATTTTGGAGTCCTGACCACCAATTTCTAAAATGGTTTTGACATCAGGGTAAAAATGGGTAGTTCCAATGGCATGAGCTGTAATTTCATTTTTGACTACATTGGCATCCACCATAAGTCCAATTAGTTTTCTAGCACTACCTGTTGTTCCAATTCCATATATGGCAATGTCTGGGTCCAATTTTTGTTTTAGTTCATGCAGTAATCGTCTTACGGCCTCGATTGGATTTCCCTCGGTCCATATATAACAAGATTCTATGATATTATTTTGTTCATCAAGAATAACACCTTTGGTAGAAATCGATCCGATATCAATTCCTAAATAACCTTTTCTCATCGTTTTTTCCTCATTTCTAGCATATCATAAAAGGCTTCTAATCTCGTTTTGATTCCTACTTCAGAAGTATTTGAATCAAAGCTGAAAAAAATCACTGGTACTTGGTAGTCATGACAGACTTTAGAAATAATTGGCATGGCTCCTATTTCTGGGGTACAAAAGGAAGATTTGATATGAATAATGCCGTCAAATCCGTCTTCACAAAGAAGTTTGGCTCTCCCAATATTATCAGTGGCATCGGCTCCCATTTGATAGGTAATATATTCGGAAGCTTTTTTTAAATATTTTTTGATTTCTTTATGTTTTTCAAATAATAAATAATGCACATTGGTAAAACGTTTTACTTCTATTTGCATAGATGCTAAAGCACGTTCTAACTGGTAATTAGAGTAAGGTTCCATAATGGTATAAAGTTCTCCTATGATTCCTACTTTTAAAACATGAGCTGGTTTTTTTATTTCTACTTGTTTTATTTTTTTCTGATATTTATGATAAAGGTATTTAAGTTTGGTATGAGTTTTCACCTGGCTAAATTGTTCTAACATTTCTGCTTTTATGTTTTCGAACTCTCCTTTGGTAGTTTCAAATCCAATATTGGCTCTTATATAGTGATCGATACGATCCATGTACTTTATCATTTTTTTGGTAATGGAGGCATAATAAATTCCTTTTATAACCGAAAATCTAGGATCAATTTCTTTCATCATTCGATATATTTTTTTAAGGTCCGTTTTTCCTGCTGTCACTAAGTTATAGAACCTACATTGATATCCCAAATCTTTGATAATTTGTTCTTGGAGTTCAGCATAGTATCCATATCTACATCCTCCTCCTGCTTGGATTAAAACGGTGGCTCCTTGTTCTAATCCTTCTAAAAGGGTTCCTAGAGTGTATTTAAATGGGGTACAAACAAATTCTGGACTATATTTGGTTCCTAATTCTATTGTTTTGGCTGTAATCGGAACTGGTTTGATAATTTTATTATGAACAATGTGAGAAAGTAAAAAGGTAGCTGGTACTGCATAGTCTCCCATTTGGGGAAATGTAATACTACCTAATTTTTTGTTCAAGGATATCTACAAAACTTTCTAATCGTGTTTCCATTCCAGCACTCCCACTTTCTTCATCTATAATCAAATTTAAGTGTGGTATTTTTAGTTTTCTCATCATCAGTTCATTGACTAAAGAGTCTGGTCCACAAGGAAATGAGGATAAAAATAAAATACCGTCTATTTTGTGTTTCCATTCTTCGATTGTTCCAATTAATTCTTTATTATATTTCCAATATAAATTTGGAGATAATTGTTCTCCTTTTTGGATGCTTTTTTTACGAATCAAGTATTCTGCATCAATATATTCTACTTGTAATTCATTTAATATATTTTTGATGTTTTCCCCGATATAAGCGTCTTCAAAATTATAGGGATGACTAATTACTAGTAGTTTGGGTTTATCACTATTTAATTTTTTTACTTCTGTTAAAAATCTTTTTTTGTGCATTTTTTCTAGTTTATTTTTACTGTTATAGTAAGCAAGTAGTGATTGTTCTTTTCCTTTTCCTAAAAGCAATCCTAGTTTTAAGAATGCTTTTTCTTCATTTTGATGATGTGCTTCATCTACGTTATAGGTTAATATTTTGGTTGTAAATAAGTTTTCTACAATGTCATAGAGTCCTAAAAAGTTTGTGCATGTTTGTTCATAGGTTCCGTAATTATCAATTCTAGGTACTAAGATATAGTCACATCTAGATTCTAAGTATTGAACATGTCCTAAATAAATTTTTAGGGAAAGACACATTTCATCATTTGCTTTTCTAGATCCTTGTTCTAATGTTTCTTTAGTTGTTTTAGGGCTTATGATTACACTGCATCCTAGTTCTTCTAAAAAGCTTTTCCACATACTGCCATAGTAATAATAGTGCAAAGCTCTTGGTATTCCAATTTTTATCTTGTCCATATCATCACCTAGCTAAATCTTATGTATGAAACGTATAATTATGAATCAAAAATCCATATTAATTATGGGTGATTCGATGGAAAGACAAATAATTCATTGTTCGGTTCACAATTGCGATTTTTGTGATACCCAAGAAAATACTTGTGAGTTAAAGGAAATTAAAGTATGTAATTGTAGGGAAAGCCAACATAAAGAAGCTACTATGTGTGATAGTTTTAGAAGAAAAGAACATTAAGTGTTTCTTTTTTTTAGAAAATAATTTTATAGTAAAAAAAAAAAATCTATGGTATAATAATTTCGAAATGGAGGATTCTTATATGATGAAAATGAAGCAATTAACACCTACGGAATTTGAGTCTTTTACGAGTATGTATAACGTTCATTCTCTTTATCAAACAGTTGAATATGCACTTGTTATGCAAAGACAGGGATTTGAGTATTTGTTTGTGGGAATGTTAGATGACGATGAAATTGTAGCGGCTTCTTTGATTTTAGTTCAAAAACAAGATAAGTTTCGATATGGTTATGCTCCTAGGGGTTTTTTAATCAATTATAATAATTTTGATTTGCTTAAAAAGTTTACTTCTTTATTGAAAAAGTTTTTAGGAAAAAGAGATATTATCGCTGTGAAGTTGAGTCCTCTTATTGTTAGACAAGTACAAGATAAGCATCATAATTTAAAGGATTCAAATGATTATTATGATAAGACTTACAATAATTTAAAGAGACTTGGTTATTATCATTTAGGTTACAATCAATTTTTTGAGGCTTTTAAGCCAAGGTTTGAGGCTATTTTAAGTCTCGATTATTCTTATGACCAATTATTTAGTGGAATGACAAAACAGTATCGTACTAAAGTGAGAAGTGCTGAGAAGAATGGGATTAAAGTTCATAAAGGAAATATCAATAATTTGGATTATCTTTATTTACAAACGAAAACAAAGTATCCTAGAGATTTAAAATTTTTTCAAGACGCTTATCAGATTTTTGGGCAGAATGGAAAAATTGAATTTTATTATTCTAAGTTAGATACTACTTATTTTTTAACGAAAACACAAGAGGCTTATACTCTTGCTGAACAACGAAGTTTTGATACAAATAATCAGGTATTCGAAAATTTAGGTTCTAATAATGCGAAATTGATTGATCAAAAAATTATTTATGACAATGAAACTAATTTATATAAAAATCAATTGATTACCGCAACAAATCTGTTAAGAGATTTTCCAAATGGAGCGATTCTTGCTTCTGCTTTAATTATCAAAGATAGAGACGAAATTTATTTATTCATGGACGGATTTGATTCTGCTTATAAACAATTTAATGGAAAACATTTATTGTTGTGGAAATTGATTGAAAAGTTTTCTAAGGAGGGATATAAAAGATTCAATTTAGGTGGCATTTCTAATATTAATTTAGAAAATAATCCCTATAAAGGTTTGAATGATTTTAAGTTGAACTTTGGGGCTGATTCTTATGAATATGTTGGAGATTTAGAGTTAGTCACCAATAACACTCTTTATTTTATGTATCGTAATGCTGCACCATTTAGAAATATTTTAAAACGTTAAAAACAGGCAAATGCCTGTTTCTTTTGTTTATAAAGTTAGAAAGTAAGGTTCTCATTGACATTTTTATGATATCGAATATCACTTTAAATATTCATATTGTATTTGTTTATTTTTGGTGCAATTCCTGATTTATAGTTGACTAGCTTCCAATTTACTTTTATTAGCAATTTCAAAACAGTATATCAAACAATTAAGTAACTGATTTTGAAAATGAATCCGCTAAAAATTGGTAACTTATTTTATACCTGGGTTATTACTCTTATAAACATAATTTCCAAATATATCTTTATATTTATGAATAGTCCAATCAACATCGAACCAATATACACTTGTTAATATTCCATCGTATGGATCAACTTCAGTTCTTTCTAATACGCCACCTAATGCTTGCATTGTTTTTGCAGAGCCCAAATTATTAACGTCGCAATCTAACATAACCTTATCTAGACCCAATTTTTGTGCTTCCATTAAACCCAAATATAGATTAATCTTATTATATCCTTTTCTTCTTTCTGTTGGACGAATTCCATATCCTATATTCCCACCAAATTGTTTCATTTCTTCCGTCAAATTCCAGCGAACATTTATAGTACCAACTATCTTATTATCATTTTCTCTAATTAGTAGAAAAGTTTTTCCTGGACATCTTCCTAATTTTTTAGCATATTCTTCATTTTCCATATTTAAACATCTATCTAAAGACTGTTCAAAAGTATATCCTTCTAATATTTTATTTAAAGAGCCTATACCGTTCGTATCTGAATTATAAAGTATAAGTTCATTAATATAGTCCATTATTTCATTTTTTCTATCAATTGAGGGCTTTTCTAAATAAAATCTTTCCATTTTTTCACATCCAATCTTTTATTAATTTGATTATATCACATCTTTAATAATTGCTTTATAGTTTTCTTTTCTGAACAAAATCAATTTGATTTCTTATTTAAAAAGATTTCATATTTTTATCTCATATCCACTTTTGAAATAAATCATTATAAAGGTTCAAAAATGTTCACAAATTTACGAAGATTTTATATCAAAATTTAAGATACATTAAAACTCGAACTTTCAAAAAAGAGTTCGAGTAACAATCAACCTGGTGCCCGAGAGAGAGAAGTACAACAACTCTTTGGGCAAAAGAAATAGTTAGTAATAATTTATTAACTAACTATAGTTTATCGCATTTTTATGGTTTTTTCGAGAACTTTGAGAGTGTAAAATAAAGTGGTTCTTCTTCAAGTTAGTTGATTATGCTAAAATTTT
>CAYYCR010000098.1:0-7233 GCA_964470385.1 uncultured Muribaculaceae bacterium
CAAATTTTACATATCCATCAATTTTCGCATAAACGGTATCATCACTACCAATTCCAACATTATTTCCTGGATACACTTTCGTTCCTCTTTGGCGATATAAAATAGAACCACCTGTTACAAATTCGCCATCTGCTGCTTTTGCTCCTAATCTTTTGGCAATAGAATCACGTCCATTTTTGGTTGAACCTTGACCTTTTTTATGAGCAAATAATTGTATATTTAATTGCATAAGTCTTTCCATATGGCACCTCCTCTTATTTGATTTTAATATATTTAGAGAACTGGCTCTCTAATTGTTTTAATAATTCCACCATATTCAAAATTAAAGTATCTGTAATCGTACTATGCTCTTTGATTTCAATTTCAACCATTCCATCTGCTTCTGTATACAAGATAGAATCTTTTTCTAATCTTATAATGGCATTTACAGTCGTTGTTACCATACTAGAAACAGCAGCACATACAATATCTTTTCCAGCTTCTTTATATCCAGCATGGCCAGAAACTCTAATTTTGTCTTTTTCTACATTTACTCTAATCATACTTATTTCGTTTTAATGGATTTAATTTCTACTTTTGTATATGGTTGACGGTGACCTTGTGTTTTATGGTAATTCTTCTTAGCATTGTATTTAAATACTTTTATTTTTTTACTTTTACCATGTTTTAATATTTCACCAGTCACTTCTGCATTTTCTAAGTATGGATGTCCAACAACACCATTTGCCATTAATACTTTATCAAATTTTACAGTTGTTCCACTTGCAACATCTAATTTTTCAATATAAAGTATCGTTCCCTCTTCAACATAATATTGTTTTCCACCAGTTTCAATTACTGCTTTCATTTTTAACCTCCTAACATTTCTAAGACTCGCCTTTAAGGTACACTTAAATGTTTTTAACCTATTTCAGTGCGGTTGTAGAGTGAGGCTCTACACATTTATAGATTTTACCACTTATCCCTTTTAAAGTCAAACATTTTTCGTAGTAAATTGTATTCTGTCACATAAGAACCACCAATTAAAAATAAATGTTTTGTATCCCGTTTCATTTTTTTTAAATTTTCCCCTTTTATTATCTTTCTTTTTGGAAAAGAATAAGAATATAAAAAGCGTTCTAGTAAAAATTTGGAAAAGAGTGAATATCGCTCCTCGAAAAAAGTAATTACTTTTGGAATTAATGTTGCTATTAGTAATAGTAAAATAAGAGTTTTCGGAAATAATATTGGTAAAAAAGGAAGCAAACAAAGTGATAAAATGAATATAAAATAATGACTACTAAAATAAGAGAAAAAATACTGATAAAAAAGAAGTGCTAGTTTAGAACCATCTAATGGTACAATTGGTAATAAGTTAAATAATAAAAGTCCATAATGAAAACTTTTCAAATAAGAAATGGAACCAGAAGATAACAGTTGATAGAACAGGCATTGAAAAATCGGTCCCATGATAACAATCCAAAATTCTTCTTTGATTGGTTTATTTAAATGTTCTTTAAAAATGGTTAAAGCTCCAAACGGATACAGTACTATTTTTTCGATATTCCATTTAAAGTAAATCCCTGCTACGATATGACCCAGTTCATGTACAATTAAAATGCACATAAAAAGACAAAAGCTTTTAAAATTTCCTGTGATAAAGGCAAGAAAGGCAATGACATAAAAAAAAGGACTAGTTTCGATTTTATGATAAATATTCTTTATAGTCAAGAATGGTTCCCTCTTTTTTAAATACTAAAAATAAATCTTGTTTTTCTACTTCCCCAAGAAGACTTCCCTCTTCTACATAATCATAAAGTTTTACATTGATTTCCCTTAATCCTCCATACCATAAATCAATTCCATCCATTTGTTGAATGATAACCGTTTTTCCATATCCTTCTTTTTCGCCAATAAAGACTACTAATCCACTATTTTTAATGGGTACTAGATAACCATTATCTACGGTTAGTTTCACTCCATCTTTGTAAGGTTCTTCTTTTTGATACACTAATTTTTCTTTAAATGTTGGCTGAATGGGTTCTTTTAAAAATTCAAAAAATGGAATGGGACTTCCAAATAGATTTTTATAGATTCCATTCATATAGGCAAATGAGAAGTTTGTTTCGTATACTTGTTCATAAAAGAGTTTTTTAAATTTGGTTGATTGTTTCATTCCGATTAATATCCCAAGGGTCAATAGGATAGTGATCAAAAGCCGAATCCATATAAAACTGTTTGGCTTTTTTTCTTCCTTTTGTTCCAATCTTTTATTTCTCTTTAACCGCATTTCCCTTTTAATTTCTTCTGGATTCATAATCTCACCTACTTTATTTTATGAATCTCTTTTGGTATTAGAATATTTTTTTAAGCCATATTAAAAAAGGTGATTTTTATATGAAAGTAAGACTTGGCTATGCTTGTATTTCTAAAACTTTAGATGATATAAGTTATAATCATACAATAACCTATACTAAATATCAAAAGTTAACAGAGCAAGAAAGAAATGAAAAATTAGATAATATCATGAAAACCAATTTAAAAAATCTATTACAAGTTTTAAAATATAATGTTCAAAATAAAATTTTCTTTTTCCGTTTTAGTCATAATTTAGTTCCACTTGCAACTCATGAAAAAGTTAATTTTGATTATATTACTCCTTATTTAAAGGAGTGGAAAAAAATTGGAGATTTTATTAAAAAGCACAATCTTAGAGTCGATTCTCATCCTGACCAATTTTGTGTTTTAAATAGTACAAATAAAGAGGTAATAAAAAATAGTATTCGCATACTAGAATTTCAATATAGAATTTATCAAGCTATGAAAATTCCTGGTTACATCGTTCTTCATGTAGGAAGTAGTTTACCTAATAAAGAAACTGCTAAAAAAAGATTTTGTGATACTTTTATGAATCTTCCTAGTCATATTCAAAAGATGATTTTGTTAGAAAATGATGATAAAACGTTTACCATAATGGATACTTTAGAGTTATGTGAGTTGTTACATATTCCTATGGTACTGGATTATCATCACTATGTTTGTAATCCTGGAAATTATAAATTAGAATCATTATTAAAACGGATTTTAAATACATGGAAACAGATTCCACTTCCTGTTAAAATGCACTTTTCTTCTCCAAAAAATAGAAAAGAAAAAAGAGCACATCACGCAGTAATTAATGCTCATAAGTTTATTTCTTTTTTATCATTATTAGCTTCCTATCAAACTGATATTGATATTATGTTAGAGTGCAAAGGAAAAGAAGAATCTTTGTTTCGTTTATCTAGACAATTGCATTTTTATACTGATTATCATTTTTTAAATATTTCTACTTTTATTATTTAAGTTTTAGGTTCTATCAAAATCAATATTTTTTAATTTTTTCTTTTAATTCATTAAGATTCATATAGAGACAACTATTCTGATAATGAACTTCTTCGCATGATTTCATCAATCGCTCTAAAATTGAAGAATCTGTTAGACCTATTAGCTCTTTTAATGAGACCAATTGAGGGTTTCCTGTACTACTAAGTATATTTATATATCTGCAAAGTACCCCTCGATCTTGATATAAAATATTGCCTAAATAATTATAAATTGATGATTTTTCCTTACCTAGTTCTAAATTTCTTATCAATGTTGTCCTATTTTCAAAATATTTTAAGTACATTTGATGGTAAAATATCAAATCATTAAGTGAATGCGTATTGTCATAAATTAACTGTTGTAGCCTCTTATTCATTACATTTCGGTAAGATGTATTTATCTGAGTAGAAAGAGACTGTAATAAAGGAAACAAACTTTCACGAATCCATTTTTCAAATTCATATTTTTTGATTTGATCTTTTGACATAAATGATAATGTTGGATGATACCAATTACTATAATCTAGTTCAATTACAGTATTGTACAAAAATGAAATGTCATTTATCCAACTTACTGGCATATGTATCAAATTACCAAATATTTTATAAATCTCTATCAAATTAAAAGTTATTGTATTGGACGAGGAATTTTGAAACAATAGTTTTTTAGAATCAGTCCTATATTCATATACTCCTTTGAAATTTTGAGATGACCATATCATTTCTACTGTATCTTGTTCTCTTTTAATCTTTCTTAAATTATCCATGCTATCTTGTTGCTCATCGACATTTTGTAATAAAACATCTTCCAAATACATGATTACATCTAAATTAGAATTGCTTTTTTTCACTTCTTCTAAAAAATCTTTAATATGAAAAAGACACATTTTGAAAGTAGGATAGCCAATATTACTACTATAGTCAAAAAGATAACCAGATAAAATTCTTGATATATAGTTTAACTTACCAGCCACAAGCACCGCTTTTCGGCCATGATAATTAATATTAATACGCTCAAGAAAAGTAATTAAATCTTTCGCATTCCTATAATATGGATTAAGAAAAATATTATTATCTAAAATAAAAATTGAATCATTCGATTGGGGTAAAGATTGTATTTTAGTAGGATAATCACATTCATTTTCATATTTTTTGGAAACAACATCAAGTCTTTCTGATTGATAATTTACTAAAACGTCACCCAATATTGTAAGTTTTACATGAGTTTCTTTCTTATATTTTTTAGATAGATACTCTAAATTTTTATCTAAAAATTGAATACTCTTTAAATCTAAGGAACCAATAACAACAATAGAGGTTTTGAAATTCATATCCTGTTCTATTTTATTTACTATTTTTAAAACACATGTAATATCGTCTATTGGTTTTGATTCTCTTTTCGTATCTAGTTTTAAAGAAAAATGCTCGTTATCGAATGACGGAAAATATATATTTTTCTCATCCTGTATAGAGGTAAATTGATATTTTGAAATCAATTCTAAAAATTCATTGTGGAAAATCGGTGTTTGATTCTTTGGGCTATTTTCTATCAATTTTTGATAAGCTATTAAATTATAGTAAACATCATAAAGAAATGTTAAGCATTGTGGAGAATATAAAAGCTTTTCATTATCTACTAGGTCAACATACATTATTTGCATTAAAATATCTTTTGGAAATGTATATTCATTTAATAACATCTGGCATATAAATACCAATAATTTTTGATAAGCAACCAAATAATTCTCTATATCTTTGATATGTGGAAATGGATTAGAGCCTGTATTATTACAAATCAACTGTTCTCTGAACTTACCTGCACTATTTACAAAATCTATTAGTTCATTTTTATTTTGAAAGATTGTTTTCATTTCAATATCTTTTTTGATTTGTTCATAAGGATTATAAGGCAAATGAAAACACAATTGTTTGCCCTCTTGCTGTTTCTGTTTGTCAAAACGATTATTCAATAGTTCTTTGATATCCTGACTATTCCCCTTTTCTATTTCTGTTAATACTTCTTCTACTATTTCTAAAAAATCCATAAAATAACTCCCTTACTACTAAAATTTTTTTCTATTATATCACACATATTAGATTTTTATTTCCATAATCAATCAGGAGAGAAAATGTTATTATTACCACTCATCATTTTTCGATAACACTTATGAATTCAACAACAGCTATCATCATTTCTATGTGCTAATTTATTCCTCAAATTCCCAGTCTTCTTCTTGATAGTCTTTTAATCGTTGTTCTCTATTTTTATAATTTTTAGAAAGGCTATCATAAATATCACTCATACTATTTAAAAGTTCAATATAAGTAACTCTTGGATCAGAAATCATAACATCTAAATGTAATAAAGTGTCACTATAAAAAGGATAATAATCCGTAACCATTATTTTTAAGTAGTTAAAATCTTTTCTTGCTTTATCGTATTCTGCTTTCGCATAATCTAACATTTCTTCAAATAAAGAAATCATTTTTTCTTGATAATCATGATATAAATCTTGATAAGTTTCTCCATTTTGTAAGTCAAATTCTTTATAATAATCGGCAAATTTTCGATAATCATTTTCTTTTTCAGTTAAAATATAATACAAGGATTTTAGTTGAATCATTTTTTCTACTTCAGTAACCTCAATCAAATCGTTAAAGTCATCTAATTCATAAGAGCCAAAAAGTACTACATTCAAAGTTTGTTTTAGTTCGTCATGGTAATAATGATAATGGGTATCCATAGAATCTATCCATTCTCTAAAATTCCAATTTTCTTGGTATTCTTTATTTTTATATTGTAACATTTCTTTGAATAATGAAATAAGTTGATTGATATGTTCTTTTTCTACTGCTTGATATCCTTTTTCTTTTATCTCATCTTCTATTTTTTGATAATATTGAAGTTCTCTTAATGCACTATTATATAAATTGATATAAATAGTTATCTTATGTTCTTCTGTTTCTTGTAAATGATCAATAGAATCGATATTCCACCTTGAAAAAGAATTCATAATCATTGGAATACTTTCAAAATAAGGTGTCGTTTTTTCAAATAGATATTGAACATAATAAAAATCAATTTCTTCTATTGTAAGGGGAAATTCTAAATTGATATTTCTTATTCGAACAATTTTTTTGGTTAATTCAATTGTTCTTTTTACAAGTTCCCAGTAAACTTTTTCAAAATTTTTTTCTTTGATATCTTTATCAAATTCTTTCATTTCTATCTTGTTCATGGAATGATTTCCTCCTAACGTGCTATTTTTTATAGCTCTTTTTTTATGATTCAATTTTTAGCCTACTTTAAATTTACTTGTTTCTAGCAAACTAAGTTCATATATTTTTTCCATTACTTAGTTAACACTATCTAATGTTTAATAAAAAGTTTTTTAATTTTCTTATGAGATATCACTCTTGACAGTATCATCAATACTAGGAAAAAGAATTATTTTTTCGCCATTGATATTCGATTTGTGATTTTTTTAACTTTATTTTCATTATACCGAAATTCAGGCAATCTAACAATTAACTTCATTATACTATTTTATAAATCAATTAAAAGTGAAAGGAATTTATTATAAGCCTCTATAAGTAAAGATTTTCTGCACACAGTTAATGGTTAAATGTTTTATATTAAGTAAACAACTTATATATAATTCATCAATATACATATTCGATATCAATATTAACAACAAATAGTGAATGAAAAAATATACTCTTAATATAAAAAAACTATTTTTTGGTTATAGTTTTTCGATTTCTTCTAATGATAATCCTGTATTTTCGGAAATAATTTTAACATCAATTCCAGATGCCTTAAATTTGCGTGCGATTTCCATTTTTTCAACTTTGCGTCCTTCTGCATGGCCAAGTTCTATTCCTTGCT
>CAYYCR010000099.1:0-7121 GCA_964470385.1 uncultured Muribaculaceae bacterium
ATCCAGAATTAATGCGAGTATTTAAAGATTTAGAATTAGTAGAACATTTAGGAACGGGAATTAGAAGAATATTAAAAGAATACGATAAAAGTATATATCACTTTTTTCCACACTTTATTAGAGTAAGTATTAAATATCATCAAAATGAATTTGCATATAATAATCAAAATATAAGTAGAAATATATATTCAAATTTAACTAAAATTCAAGAAGGAATAATAGGTTTAATCGAAGATAGACCTAATGTTACCCAAGAAGAAATGGCCAATTTATTAGGTGTAACATCAAGAACTGTAAGAAATCATATTAAATATTTAGTTGAGGAAAATTATATAGAAAGAATTGGTTCTGATAAAAAAGGAAAATGGATAGTAACTAAAAATATTGGAGGTAGAAAGTAATGACTGATGAACAATATATTGATATAGCAATAGAAATCAGCAAAAATAATAAATATCCTTATGGTGCTATTGTTGTTAAAGATGGAGAAATAATTGGTAGAAGTGATGATAAAACATTAATGGAAACCAGTATGTATTCACATGCATAATTAGAAGCAATAGAAAGTGCTTCTAAAAATAAGAACCTCTATGGTGATTGAAAAGGAACAACAATTTATGTATCTTGTGAACCATGTATGATGTGTATGGGAGCAATTCTATATGAAGAATTTGATAAATTTGTATACGCTACAACACTTCAGGATAGTAATGACATTTATTGCTCAGAAATGATTCCTAATATTGATGAATTAGCAAAATATTCTAAGAATAAAATTGAAATAGTAAAAGAACTACATCGGGCTAGAGCAGTTAAAATATTAAAATAAAGAAGTGAATAAAAATGGCAAGACTTTGTGTAATTAGAAATATTGATTCTACTTATGGAAAACATATTCATGGGCGTACATTTAGAATTGAAACTAATTTGGAATAATGGCGGTTTTATTATTTGCTGATTATGTAAATGTGAAAAATAATAATGAGGCTCCAATGTTTCGATTAACAATCACTACTGCGGGTGATGTTATTTATTATAACACTTTGTTTTATGATGTATATAGGTGTTATTTTGATGAGGATAATGAATATTGGGTTATTGAAAAAAATCATGACAATACCATTCAAAAATTAATCAATTATTGTAAATGGTTCAAATAACAATGAAACAGGCAGACTAGAAATAGTTTGCTTTTTCATGTATAATAATATCATTATCAGTAACTTATTTCCTAAGGTTGTCTATTCTTTTTCTATTTTTATAGGAAGCGAATTGGTATGGGTAAGGTAAAATTGATAGTCTGATAGAGAGGAGTAATAAATATGTCTTTTGATTTTAAGAAAGAGTATAGGGAATTTTATATGCCAAAAAATAAACCTAGCATTGTTAACATTCCTAAAATGAATTATATTGCAGTTAGAGGAAAAGGAAACCCTAATGAAGAAGATAGTGAGTATAAAAAATCGATCGAATTATTATATGGTATTGCCTATACACTAAAAATGAGTGGTAAGAAAAATCATAACATAGAGGGATTCTTTGAATATGTGGTTCCACCATTAGAGGGCTTTTGGTGGCAAGAGAATAGCAAGGAAATGGATTATCATAGAAAGAATGATATGAGGTTTATTTCTATAATTCGATTACCAGATTTTGTAACAAAAGAAGATTTCAATTGGGCGATAGAGGAAGCAACAAAGAAAAAGAAGCAGGACTTTTCAAAGGTTGAATTTTTAACCTATGAAGAGGGAATTTGTGTTCAATGTATGCATTATGGTAGTTATGATGATGAACCAAACACCGTTGCATTCATGCACGAATATATGAAAAAAAACGGATATGAACTAGATATTACAGATACTAGATATCATCACGAAATCTATTTAAGTGATCCAAGAAAATGTGATGTAAATAAATTAAAGACAGTAATAAGACATCCAATTCGGAAAATCAAATAATTGCAAATCTTATTTATGATTTGTTTTTTTTGAACTTTAAGTCGAAAAAATATTGACTATTTTAAGATACAATCATATAATGAAATAGAAACCGACTAACAGTATAAAAATGGAGGTACGAGATGAAAAAAGAAATAAGAAAAAAAGAACTCACCAAAATCGCTTATGACTTATTTATTACAAAAGGATATGAAAATACATCGGTTGACGAAATCATTGCGAAAGCAGAAATTGCCAAAGGAACCTTTTATTATCATTTTGAAAGCAAAGAACAAATACTAGAAGAAGTCATCAACATGATGATAGATAGTGGAATAAAAAGAGCTAGAAAGGTAGTAAATTCTAATTTGAAATTAGAAGAAAAACTAGTCTATACCATTTTAGCTTTGCGAGTAGCTCCAGGAGAACAATCCGTCCAAGACATAATACACCAAAAAGAAAATATTCTCTTACATAAAAAAACAAATGATAGAATGATAGAAGAAGCAGTACCAATCCTTTCTGAAATCGCACGAGAAGCCAAAAAAGAGGGATTATTTCACTGTGACGATAACATCGAACAAAGGGTTAGAATGAGTTTAATATTAAGTAATGAAATGTTTGATCATGAGAGGACAAGCGAAGAACAAATTTTTGTATTTATTGATACATTAGAAAAAATATACGGTGCTCCTGCGGGATCGCTTTCGTTTATCACAAAATTGATTAAGGAGGATAAAAGTGAAAGATAAAATCATAAGTGCGAAAGCACTAGTAAAAAGTTTTGGAAGTGGTAATACAAAACAAACCATCATTAATGAATTGGATTTAGATATATACCGAAATGATTTTACCATAATCATGGGTTCTAGTGGAGCTGGAAAATCTACTTTAATGTACTGCCTATCCGGAATGGATAAACCAACAAGTGGAAGTATCCTATTTAATCGTGAAGATATTCGTAAGATGAATAGTGATGAACTAGCCATATTTAGAAGAAAGAATTGTGGCTTTGTTTTCCAACAAATCTATTTACTCGATAAAATGAGTTTAATGGACAACGTATTAACAGCTGGATTGATGATTAGCAATAATAAAAAGGAAGTAATTAAAAAAGCCAAAGAATTATTTCAAAAAGTAAACATTCCAGAAATTACATATAAAAAGAATATGAACCAAGTATCAGGAGGAGAATGTGGACGGGCTGGAATTGTGAGAGCTGTAATCAATCATCCAACAGTTCTATTTGCAGATGAGCCAACGGGAGCCTTAAATTCTTCCAATTCCACAGCTGTACTTGATGTATTCACAAAGTTAAACAATGATGGTCAAAGTATCATTATGGTGACACACGATAAAAAAAGTGCATTAAGAGGAAACCGAATTATCTATTTAAAAGACGGAAAGATATTTGGTGAACTTTCCTTAAATAAATATGAAAAAAATGATAAAACAAGAAATGAAAAACTAGAAAAATTCTTACAAGAAATGGGGTGGTAATCTTGAAAAAAACGATTGCCATATCAAAATATTTCTTTCAAAAAAATTTAAAAGATATTGTTTCATTTTCGATCATTCTTTTTATTGCTACCATATTATTTTCTAGTTCTTTCGTTTTAAATAACAATGTTAGTAAAGATTATGATCATGAATTTACAAGATTAAATACTGCCAGTGCCTTTTTTATCATACCAAGTGTAGAATATGAAGAAAAAATGCTTGAAGAAATCAGGAATATAAAAGGAATCCAAGATGCTGAAATACAAATTGGAGTAATGCTTAGTGTTTCAATAGATGTAGATGGTAAGAATCAAGACCAAAATCAAATATTTTATAACATAAGTGATATCACGAATATCAACAAAAGAGAAATAAAGAATGAAGCTTTAGACCAAGTTGATTTTGGAATATATCTTTCAAACTATACATTTCTACATTCAAGTTTAGGGTTAAAAGACGAATATGAGATTGAAGTAGATAACATTCCTTATCGTTTTAATATTAAGGGAGTAGTACATGAAATGCAATATGGCAATTATACCTCATCGGTAATCGGAGAATATTTAGAAAATGAACCATATCATTACTTGCTACAAAACAATAAAGACAAAGAAATTGTTACCATTTCTGTTATCGGAGAAAAAAGCCATTCTGCTTATTACGATGTATCAAAATATTTAAGTAGCAAAAACATTCATGTTTTAAGTAAAAATTATAAAGAGCAATCCAAAAATGGGAGGCTTGCCATTTCAAATATATTAGTTTTAATACTTATGGTATTTGCTGGGTTTATGCTTACGATAAGTTTATTTGTAAGTAAATTCAAAATAGAACAAACAATAGAAGAAGAAATGATTCATATGGGAGTATTAAAAGCTTTAGGCTATACAAGTAATGAAATAATCGTTGCAAGCATATTTCCTTACATCATAAGTGGTTTACTATTTACTTTATTAGGTATCATAATCTCTTATTTTGTATTACCAACTTTAAGCTTGGTGATAGAAATGCAATCAGGATTTATATGGAAAAGAAAAATAGATTTATTATCAAATGGATTTGTATTATTCATCAATTTAAGTTTGATCATGATATTTACCTCTTTGGCCTCTTTTAAAATCAAAAAAGTAAACCCTATCAATGCGATTCGAGGAGTGACTGAAAAAGACCATCATAAAAATTATTTTGAAGTGGAAAAAACAAAAGGCAATATTCATTTTATTTTAATGCTAAAAAATTTTATGAATGCGAAAAAACAAAATATATTACTTTCAATAGCACTATTTTTTATTACTATCATATCTTCTTTTGTAGGAATATTATTTTATAACATAAATATGAATCCTATTAATTTTATCAATACTTTGGTAGAAGAACATCCATCTGTTGTTGTTTCCTCTAATAAGGATTTAAGAAAGAAAATAAAAAGTCTTGATAATGTTAAAAATGTTATTTATTATGATGAAAATGTGAATGCAAATTATCAAGACAATTCTTATAAAACGTTTGTAACAGAGAATTTTCCCTCTCTTGGAAATGATTTGTGTTATGAGGGAGAGAATCCTAAAAATAGTAATGAAGTAGCAATCGGAAGTAAAATAAAAGAAACTTATCATCTAAAGATTGGAGATGATATTACTCTTTTTAAAAACGGAGTCGAAAACAGATATAAAATTGTTGGATTTGTTCAATCTGTCAATTATGCTGGAGAAATCATTGAAATGACTTTAACTGGCTATCAAAAATTAGATATGTCATATTCACCAAAAACGATGTATGTTTATCTAGAAAATGAAAAAGAAGCAGAAAAATTTATCGCTCAAATAAAAGAGCAATATCATGACGATATTCTTTCTACAATGAACTACGCAGAATCAATGGACTCAGCAATGAATATGTACGTGTCATTGATACGCATTATCTGTGTTATCATTATTGTAATTACCCTATTATTGATTTATTTAATTTTATATATCGTGATTTCATCTATCATTACAAGAAGAAAACAGGAACTTGGAATACTAAAAGCAATCGGATATGAAAATAAAGAGCTGATAAGACAGTTAGTGGGTGGATTTGTACCAAGCACTATCATAGCAACAATGCTAGGGCTTCTTATTGGTAAGATATGTATGAATCAAATATATACAGTAATTTTTAAAGCGGTAGGGGCATATAAATTAAGTTTTGAATATCCATTTGTAGTATTTTTTATGATCGTAGTTATATTAATATTAAGTACCATGATGATTGCAATCATACTTGCCCAAAAGATCAAAAAGGTTTCCGTATATTCGTTAATAAAAGAGTAGGAGGAATAAAAAATGAATAAGGAAAAGTTTGTTAAGGAATTAGAAAGCGTTACAGGGCTGGATTACGATAAATGTATGAGGATAAATGATATTTTAGAAGGTAACTTTATCGTAGGAAAAAAGAATAAAGAAAAGATAACATTTGAGATAACCAAACAATTAGGATTGACTACTTTTGAAGCAGAAAAAATTTATGAGTCAGCGATGTCAATTATCAAAAATGGAGTTAAAGATAAATTAAAACATCCTTTTGGATCACAAGAATAATTAAAAAAATGATATTTTAAAAGAATCCATACAAAAAAATAGCAAATGCTCAATTATCAATTATGAAAGGCAACCATTTTATTGCAAATAAAGAATTAGAGATTTTTAATTAAGAAGTTAAAAAGTTTTTAGTCAAGATATTAAAATAATATATAGACTACCATTTATCAATGATACGATAAGTGGCATAAATGTAACATATTGTTGCTGTTATTTTTGATTCCTTGATTGTAAAATTTATTTCAGAAAGAGGTGATACCTATGAAATTAGGTGAAAAATTAAAAGAGATAAGAAAAAGATTTGGTTTATCTCAAGAACAACTTGCTGAAATAATGAATGTGTCAGGACAAGCAATAACCAAATGGGAAAATGGTGGAGGAATACCAGATGTTAGTAATTTACAAGAATTATCAAAAATATTTGGTATAACAGTTGATTATTTATTAAATGATGAAAATCAGTTACCAGCATTATCTATAAGAAAAGTTTTAAACAAAGAAAAATATAAAAATAAAATATTATCCTACTCCTTAATACTAAAGGAATATTTTGCTGAACCCTATGAAATATATAATCTAGTAAGAAGAAAGAAAATGACAAAGTTAGAGTGGATATTAGATCTATTTACTTGGGATGTTCATAGTGATATTGACGGGATAAGCAATTTATTACCCTATTATTTAATAAAAAAAGATAATTTAAAGTTTCTAGTAAATATTAAAGATTGGATTTTAGAAGTGATAGAATTACCAAGTAATACAAATGATAAAAAATTCTCTTATGGAGATAATCAGTTTATCAACTGTGGCAAATTAAAATTAGACTAATAAATTTATCTATTAGGATTTTGGTGTGCAAAAAATCACTTGACAAGCGAAAATATGTATGGTATTCTAATTACACTGGAGGCTGATAATATGGCAATGTGGAATCCTTGGCGAGGATGTAAAAAATGTAGTGATGGATGTTTGAATTGTTATATACATAAAGGCGATTCAAAAAGAAATGTTAATACAAATGCGACCGTTAAAACAAAAGATTTTGAAAAGCCAATAGAGAAATTAAAAAATGGCAATTATAAAATGAAATCTGGAATTGTTTATT
>CAYYCR010000100.1:0-7016 GCA_964470385.1 uncultured Muribaculaceae bacterium
GTATTAGTCATAAGAAAGCAGTAGAAAAGGCAAAATTAGAATATGAAAAATATCAAATAAAGGAATTGACTTCAATCGAAAAGGAATATTTAAATTCAATCAATCAAATTAATAAGGTTGTAGAAAAATTAGAGACAAAGTAACTATACATAACAAACATTGAACCTATTGATTTTAGGAAAAATATTGTAGAGAGTTGTCTATGGAGAATATGTTTCGTTATAGTGTCTTAATTGGGATTTTTGCAGTTAAATTATTTGAATTAAATGAAAGGAATGTTTAGAATTATGAAAGTGAGTAATATACTTCATTCAAAAGATAAAGTTTCAAAAAAGTATGTTCAAGTAACTCATGATGATTTTAGAATTGAAACTTCATACGTAAATTATAAAAATAAATATATAATCTGTTTTTCAACCCAAGTTGGTTGCAATTTAGGATGTCGGTTTTGTTATAATGGTATCAAGCATAATTTTAAAAGAAATTTGACTGATAAGGAAATATGTAAGCAAATTGAAAATGTTATTGAAAGAGAGCAAATAATGAATGATAAACCTATTCTATTTAGTGCAATGGGAATAGGAGAACCATTATTAAATTATGAAAACTTGATAAAATCTTTTCATTATTTAAATAGAAAATATCCAGATAGTAAATTTGCTCTAGCTACAACTGGTGTAGATTTAAACAACATTTTAAAATTAGCTCAAGATTTAAAGGATATCAGTAATTTCAAATTAACGATTTCACTTCATTCTGCTGATCAATATAAGAGAAAAGATTTGATTCCTATCAGTAAAGATTTAAGTTCCATAGTAAAAACAGTAAAAAAATATCAGCAAATATCGAAAAGGAATGTTGAATGGAATTATGTTTTAATTAAGAATGTCAACGATTCTTGTAATGATGCTAAAAAATTATTTGAACTATTAGGGAAAGATGCCTTTATTAAAATAAATAAATTTAATACAGTGGAAATTAGTGACTTAACTGGAAGTGAAAACATTGATTCTTTCATATCAGAACTCAAAAAATATGGAATGAAAGTAGAATATTATGAAACGAATGGAGCCGATGTAAATGCTGCTTGTGGTCAAATGATTTCGGAATAACAATTTGGACCTTATTTTGATTGTGTATGATGATGTAATTAGATGTATCAAACATATCAAGTTCAAACAAAATTGACTAGGAATATATGAAATTATTAGCAAAAAGTTTACTTTTTATTGGTAAAGTGCTAATATAAAATTGGAAAGTAGAGGAGAATATGAAGGATAAAATGACACGAGATATTACAAAAGGAAATCATTTCATTAAAATTGTCGCTGGATTTAAGATAACTGATAATCAAAAACAATATTTGGTTTATGTAGAAGTTCCTAAAAAAAGGCATAATGTGGAATCTGAAATTTATATTGGAAAATATTGTTTTATCAATAATCAAAATTTGTTATTTAAATTTGAAACAGAAGAAGAAAAATCAAGAATTTTTCCGCTAGTAAGAAAATTATTATCTGGGGAAAAAAACAAAGAAATAGAGACAATTGAATTTGACAATATAAAAGAAATTAGCGTTATTGGGTCAAATCAATTTGAAGATAAAAAGGAAATGTATCCTAATTTTGAATTTTGAAAAATAAAAAACGATAAAATTCTATCGTTTTTTTTAAAACATATCATTATTTATTAGAATTCTTTTTGTCGCTGAAAAGATTTTCTAAACGCTCTTTTTCTTTTAAAAATGCATCTTTTTCATCATCATTTAACATAATCACTTCTTCAATCATTTTAGTAATATTATCAATTGTAGCAAGTAAATTGACACTTTCATCAATAAACTCTTTTTTGGTGGAAATTTTTAATAAAGTATTCGATAAATTATCAAATAAAGAATTAATTCCAACGAGTGAAATACTATCAAATAAATTGTTGTTAATTAATAAATTTCTATTTAATTGGACATCTTTATACAAAGATAAAATCTCTAATTCACTTTTCTTACTTTTTACATTAAAATCGATCATATTAGAAATTAACATTAAATTGTTAAGCCCTTTTTTCAAAACATCGTTGTTTTGTTCAATATCATCAACATAATTTTTAGAATCTTTATGGACATTGCAAATGGAATGAACTAGTAAACTTGTTAAAATACCTACAATAATCGCAACCAAATTACTAATTAAAAATTCCATATCTTTTTCTACAAATCCATCAATTACTTTAATAATGACTAAGAATAATGCAATCGACAATAAAAAAATTGCGAAATAACTTTTCAATAAATTTCGATATGCTTTAGTATACTTCTTTTTTTCCTTCATAATAACCCCCATATGTGAACCCCTCTATTGTCATTGTATCACAAATAAATAGAAAAACAAAGCAAAATTCAAAATTTTTCCTTGAATAATTTGGAAAAAAAAGAATCAAATGAGTAAAATATAAATATTATGTGTTAAAATAATAATAGGGTGTTTTCTAAAGAAAGGAATTAAACTATGAATAAAAAAAAGATAGCTATCATAATTGGTATTACTTTCAGTATTCTTTTCACATTTTTTTTAGGGTATCAACTTTATCAATATATTCGGATTAAAAATGCGAAAATAGAAGTTGTGTTAAAAGATAATTTAACATTAGAATTTAATGAAAAAGCTAAAATATCTGATTTTATTGTCAGTATAAATGGAGATCATATTTTAAATGATGACGAAATCGATTCTAGTAAAATTGGGAAAAAGGAACTCACATTTTCTTATTGGAATGATGACCATATTAAAGTATCCTATACCTTTTCTATTGAAGTGGTTGATACTGTAAAACCACTTATTTGGCTAAGCTCAAATTACCGTATCGAAAAAGATAGCGAAATTGTTTTGACTGACAAAATTTTATGTGGAGATAACTATGATAGTAATCCTAAATGTAGTATCGAGGGAGAGTACGATGTTCATACTGTTGGAGATTATCCATTACTATTTAAAGCTGTCGACTCTAGTGGAAATGTAAGTGAACAGAAATTTACGCTTACTGTATATGAATCGGTTGCAGTAAAAAATCCTACTACACCACAAGATAACCGCATTGATTTTGGGGAGCTGATACGAGATTATAAAACAGAAAACAACAAAATAGGAATTGATGTTTCTAGTTGGCAGGGAGATATTGATTTTGAAAAAATAAAAGAAGCAGGAGTCGAATTTATTATAATCCGAGTTGGAAGTCAAAATGCTTCTTTAGAATATTTTGTAGATAAAAAATTTGACCAAAATGTCAAACTTGCAAACCAGTACAATATACCTGTTGGCCTTTATTTTTATTCCTATGCTGATAGTATTGATGCAGCTAGAAAAGAAGCAAAGTGGGTATTAAAACAAATTAAAGATTACAAAATAGAGCTTCCTATTGCATTTGATTGGGAAGAATGGAATAATTTTAATGATTATCATTTAAGTTTTTTTGAATTGTCTAGTATGGCGGATGCTTTCATTAGGGAAGTAGAAAAGGCTGGATATCAAGGAATGCTTTATAGTAGTAAAAACTATTTAGAAAATATTTGGTTTCCAACGAACCATGGAATATGGTTAGCACATTATGCGAAAAGTACCAATTATGCTGGAAAGTATCGTTTTTGGCAAATTACAAGTAATGCGAAAATAGAGGGAATCGAAGGACCAGTAGATGTAGACTTATGGGTTTCTTAAAAGTTTGAGGTGAAGTATGGAACAAGTATGTAATTATTTTTTATTATTTATGATATATGCTATGATTGGCTGGATTTGTGAAACGATTTGTTGTTCTATTTGTCAGAGAAAACTAGTATTAAATAGAGGCTTTTTAATTGGTCCTTATTGTCCCATTTATGGATATGGAGCTTTATTTTTGATTTTTCTCTTAAAAAAATATATGAATGACCCAATTGCTTTATTTATTATGTCAGCATTAGGGGCATCTGTTTTGGAATACGTAACAAGTTATATTATGGAAAAATTATTTAAAGCTAGATGGTGGGATTATTCTAAAAAATCATTTAACATCAATGGTCGTATTTGTTTACAAAATAGCGTTTTATTTGGAATTTTAGGTTTAACTATTATGTATATCATCAATCCTTTTTTTACAAAATACTTACAAGGTTTATCATTATTTTCTCTTCTCTTAATTACAATTATTTTGTTGATTATTTTTCTTACAGATAATATTATTTCCTTTTTGATTATGTTTCAAATTCGTTCTAACACAACTTTATTATTACAAGATTCAACAGAATCCATTAGCAAGCAAGTAAAAGAAATCCTTTCAAAAAATAGAATACTCAAAACAAGGCTATTAAATGCTTTCCCACATGCTACTATTTTAGCTCATGAAAAGTTGTTCCATAAAATTCGTGAACAATTAAAGAGGAGATAACAATGATATTTTATTACATTTTATTCATAATGAATATCGTTTCCTTTGGAATGTGTTATAATGATAAAAAAAGAGCGATCAAACATAAAAGAAGAATCTCTGAAAAAACGTTGTTATTGATATCATTATGTGGAGGAGCTTTTGGATTTTTCATTGCCATGTATTTATTTCATCATAAAACAAAGCATATAAAATTTGTTGTATTAGAACCCGTTTTTATGGTGATTTGGATTGTAATGATTTTAATAGAAAGAGGTGTTTTATGATTACTTTGATTTGGTATCCCAAATGTAGTACTTGTAAACGTGCGAAAGCATGGTTGGATTTGAATCATATTGCATATAAAGAACGTCATATTGTAGAAGAAAATCCTACCAAAGGAGAATTAGAAGAATGGTATCATAACAATGATTATCCATTAAAACAATATTTTAATACAAGTGGGAATTTGTATAAGGAAATGAATTTAAAAGAGAAGTTACCAGAAATGACAGAAGAAGAACAAATTAGTTTATTAGCAACGAATGGAATGTTGGTGAAACGTCCACTTGTCATTATGGAAAGTAAAATATTAATTGGGTTTAAGGAACCTCTTTGGGAGGCGTTCTTTTTAAAGAAATAAAAGGTGTTGGTAGTATGAATCATAAGGTAAAAATCAACCAAAAAATATTTGAAATATTTTGGATTTTTATACTTGGAAGTTTTATTGGATTTATTTATGAATCCATTTTGTGTATCATTCAACGTGGCTATTTAGAAAGTAGACAAGGGGTTATTTATGGTCCTTTAACACCAATATATGGTGTAGGAGCAGTGGTTTTAATGTTACTACTTTATAAACGAAAAAATATTATTTCTATTTTTTTTCTTAGTGCCATAGCAGGGGGATCTGTGGAATATTTATTTTCTTTATTTCAGCAATTCTTTTTTGGGACCATTTCTTGGGATTATCATAATCGCTTTAATATTTTGGGAAGAACTAGTTTATTTCATTGTATCGCTTGGGGTTTGTTAGGTACTATTTTTGTGAAGATACTATTGCCACCTGTGTTAAAGTGTCTGGGATATTTAGAAGAAAAAAGAAATAAAGTTTTTACTCTTGTTATGATGATATTTATGAGTATTAATATTTTAATTTCTTGGGGAGCGGCTACAAGACAAGATGAGCGAACCAATCATATTCCAGCTACTAACATTTTAGATCGTTTTTTTGATGAACGCTTTCCTGATGAGCGAATGAATCAAATTTATGCCAATAAAAAGGTAGTAAGGAAGTAAAATGAGAGATTTGAGAAAATTGCTAGGAATAAAATATCCAATTGAAATGGCTCTCATTTTAATAGTTCCAAATAAAGATGAATTAGCTCATGTACTTGTAGAAGAAAGCAGGTATAAAGCGATTCCAGTATTACAATAGGTAGAAAATGTGATTTTAGAATTACTGGATGAATATCAGAAATTAAAAAAATAGAATTCGGTGATAAACAAAAATTTGATTATTATAGGGATATTTTAAAAGAATATTCTATTGGAGAATTAGGTTATTTAATCAATAAAAAGAAAAATGTTAATCAATTATTGATAGCTGAATTGAAGCATCTAAAAATGAAAAAGTGTTTTGTTCTTAAAAAAGATAAGATTGAAATTCTAAACAGTAGTGGTAGTAAAACCGAGAATTATCAGTTTATCAACGATAAACGATTTAAAAAAAATTATTTGAATATGATTGAACTTTCGTTGAAAGAAAAATTTTGTATTGAAAATTATGATTTTAAGATTACTTTTAAAATGATTCTATTATTTATATTTGTACCGATTTCTTTTTTGATTGGTTGGCTTATTGCCGTAGGACAAGTAGAAAATGCAACTCAAAATGGGCTATTATTTATGATTCTAGAATTTATTTATTTTATTATTTTTTATATTGCATTTTCCGTTACTATATATTTGGTATATTGGAAAAAAACAATCATTCGAAAAATTTCTACCGGAAAAGAGATATATTGGAAATTATATTATCTAAAAACATTTATGAAAGGATTTTCCAACTTTAACAATGAAACATTAAATGAAATCTCTCTTTTTAAAGAATATGTATTATATGCTATCATATTCAATGAAAGTGAGTCTCTCACTCATGAAGCTAGAGAAGAATTTCATCAGTTTGTTTCGATAGCAGAAATGCAAAAGAAATAGAAAAATTTTTTATAGTTTTTCTATTTCTTTTAATGACAAAACTGTATTTTCAGAAGTAACTTTATAATCAATTCCTGAAATTTTTAAATTACGTGCAATTTCTACATATGCCTCTTTTTTCGCATCTGCAATCATCGTATTTCTAACAAGTTCATCTCTTGGTAATTTCATTGAAAATCCAATCCATTCCTGATTGGTACTATACTTATCCATTTTTTCTACAAACTTTTGAGCTGCACTGATTTCCATTAAATCATCTCTGATCACTTCTTTTAGTTCCGCTATCGTTTTGGCCCGAAAGATTTTGAAATAACGGATGAACTTCTCGTTTCTACTAGTATAACATATGGGTTCTTCTTCAAGTTAGTTGAATTGATATAAAAAGAATGATATACTTATATCAA
>CAYYCR010000101.1:0-6993 GCA_964470385.1 uncultured Muribaculaceae bacterium
GAGGGTGAGAAAATAGGAATATTAGAAACAGCAAAAAATTTACTAGTAGAGGGATAACCAATTGAGTTAATTATGAAAGTAACGAAACTTCCAAAAAACGAAATTCAAAAGTTAAAAAGAGTAGAAAATTAATAAGTAGTGAAAGCCTTTTACTAAAAAAAGTAAAAGATGATAAATTGAACCAATAATAGCTACATAAACGATATAGATTGTCTATAAAAAATATATTTTCTAATAGACAATCTATGTTTCTAATAAACCGATTATTCTTTACAAATCAATATCAGAAAAATAAAGAAAATAAAAAAACAACAAACCATATCCAATCATATGAATCAATAATATTGCAAAAAATAGTAGGAAATTGTTTAAATTCTTACTTTTTTTGTTTTCAAATATCATATTTTGATATATAATGATGATATATGATTTTGTTTTTAAGAAAGAAAAAATTATAAAAATGGGAACAATATTATTCTTGTAACGAACTTGATATCAAGGAGGGAGGAATTATGACAGAAGACTTTAACTCAGAAGAAGAACTATATGACCGTGTAAAGCCTGCCCTAAGAACCAAACAAGGTGAAATGCGAAGAAATGGGTATCCATATATCAAAGAAGAAGATGTATGGAACTATTTAAAAGAAAAAAAATGGGTAAATGAAACAGGACTATCTTTATACCAAATGGTAGATGATATTTTAAATAGTGATTCAGCCTTAATAGATGACTACTTAAAAACAAAATTAAATTTAAGAGAACGAAAAAGATATTTTGAAAAGAGGGAATAAAACATGAAGAAAAAAGGATTAGTAATTAGAAATTTTTCCATTTTATTAATCATAGCTATCGCACTAGGTTTCACATTCAAACCATTACTAAACAGTCTAAATTTTGGTTTAGACTTACAAGGTGGATTTGAGGTCTTGTACCAAGTAAAAAGTGTCGATGATAAAAAAGTAACAAAAGATATGGTAACAAGTACATATAAAACAATCGGAAAACGTATTGATGTATTAGGAGTTAGTGAACCAAACATCACAGTAGAGGGAGACGATAAAATTAGAGTTCAACTAGCTGGAGTTACCGATAAAGAGCAAGCAAGAGAATTATTAAGCAAAGCTGCCAACTTAACCTTTAGAGATACAAGTAATAACTTACTCATGACTGCTGATGTATTAAAAAGTGGAGGAGCAAAAATCGGTCAAGATGGAAGTGGTAGACCTGCTATATCTCTTAGTGTAAATGACAAAGAAGAATTTTATAAAGTCACAAAAAAAGTAAGTGAAATGACGGATAACCGTTTGGTTATTTGGCTTGACTATGAAGAGGGAAAAGATTCCTTTGCAACAGAACAAGGAAGATGCGGAAAAAATCAATCAAGATGTTTATCAGCAGCCTCTGTAAGCCAAGGATTTGCCAGTGATGTTATCATTCAAGGAGACTTTACAACCGAAGAAGTAAGCAACTTAGTAGAACTCATTAATTCAGGAAGTCTTCCAACTAAACTAGAAGAAATTTCTTCTAAAACAGTCGAAGCATCATTTGGTGCCAACTCATTAGAAAAAACATTTTTAGCGGGAGTCGTTGGTGTCGTTGGTGTTATGTTATTTATGACACTCATCTATCACTTTGCTGGATTTATTTCTAGTGTAGGAATTATGATTTATACATTTATTACATTTTTAATATTTTGGCTAATTGGAGGAGTACTAACTCTACCAGGAATTGCCGCACTAGTAATTGGGATTGGAATGGCAGTCGATGCTTGCGTCCTTAACTTTGCTAGAATCAAAGATGAACTTTACGATGGAAACAACTTACAAAATGCTTTCACAAGAGGAAATAAAAACTCTTTTTGGGCTATCTTTGACTCCAATCTAACAACACTTTTAGTAGCCATTATCCTATTTATCTTTGGTGAAAGTAGCATTAAAGGATTCGCAACTATGTTAATCATCAGTATTTGTGTTACAATGCTAATAATGGTATTTTTAACAAGAAATCTTCTAAAACTATTTGTAAAAACAGGATACTTTGATGAGCATTTAAATCTCTTCATTGGAATCAAAGAAAAAAATATCTCGAAAGAGAAAAAAGCAACATTACCTTTTGAAAAAGTAGATTTCATCAAACAAAGAAAATGGTATTTTGTAATCAGTATCTTACTAATTGCGATAGGTAGTATCTTTATAGTAACAAAAGGATTAAAACTAGGAATTGACTTTAAAGGAGGCTCTTCTATCACTTTAACAACAACTCAAAAATTAGAAGAAAAAAACTTAAAAGAAGATATCAAAACTTTAAAATTTGATTTTGATCATGTAGAACAATTAAAAGACGATACCATCATGGTTCGTATTAGTGATACCCTAGATAAAGAAGAAGTAAAAACAGCTGAAAAATATTTCCAAGATAAATATAAAGCCAAAACTGAAATTGGCGTTGTATCTAATGTTGTAAAACAAGAACTTGTAAAAAATGCGATTATTTCAGTATTACTAGCATCGATTGGAATCATTCTTTATATGTCAATTCGGTTTACATTCAATTATGCGATTAGTGGACTTGTAGCTATATTTATTGATGTAGCAATCATTATTTCACTATTTAGTATTATGAGATTAGAAGTATCCAGCATTTTTATTGCCGCTATTTTATCTATTATCGGTTATGCAATCAATGATACTATTGTTACATTTGACCGAATTAAAGAAAATATCGCAAAAAGTAAAAAAATTAAAAAAGCAGAAGAATTAAAAGAAATCGTAAACTACAGTCTAAGACAAACCTTAGCACGTAGTATCATTACGACAATTACAACTTTAATACCAGTCGTTTCACTCATTGTATTAGGTTCACACGAAATATTCAATTTCAACATCGCTCTATTATTTGGACTTATTTATGGAGTATTCTCTTCCGTATTTATTGCAAGTGGACTATGGTATCAATTAGAAAAAAAACAAATAGGTAAACCAGCTAGAAAAAAATGGTATGAAGAGTAGGGAGAAATTTTTTCTCCTTTCGCTCTATTAAAAAGAGGTGTTGAAAAGTGAGAAAAGATAATCCAAATTTGACCTATGAAGAATTAGAAGAAAACATAAAAAGTTATATTACTGATCAAGAAGAATTAAAACAAATCAAAAAAGCCTATCAATATGCATATCAAATGCATTTCGGGGTGAAACGATTAACTGGGGAAGATTACATAACCCATCCTTTAAACGTCGCCCTTATTTTAACAACCATCCATGCCGATTCCGCAACACTATGTGGTGGCTTATTGCATGATGTGTTAGAAGATTGTGAGGTAACCAAAGAAGAACTGACCCAGGAATTTGGAGCTGAAATTGTGACATTGGTAGATGGAGTAACCAAAATTAATAAACTGAATTTTGCAGGAGCAACCGATGCCATGATAGCCAACCATAGAAAAATACTAGTAGGACTTTGTAAAGACGTTAGAGTTATCATTATCAAACTAGCAGATCGTCTTCACAATATGAGAACAATATGGATATTGCCAGAAAAAAAACAAAAAATCAAAGCCAAGGAAACACTAGATATATTAACTCCTATCGCAGGTAGACTTGGAATGAATAAAATCAAAAGTGAATTAGAAGACTTATCACTTCGTTATTGCAAGCCAGAAATTTATTTTTCCATCGTAGAACAACTCAACCAAACCAAACAAGAACGAGATCAAAATGTAGGAGAAATGGTTTCTAAAGTATCATCCTTATTAGAAAATCAAGGAATAAAACATGAAATCAAAGGACGAAGTAAAAGTATTTATAGCATTTATAAAAAAATGGATAAAGGGAAACGTTTTAGCGAAATATATGATCTTTTAGCTCTTCGTGTATTCGTAAATACAGAAGCAGAATGTTATCAGGCTTTAGGACTCATTCACTCAAAATACCGTCCTATTCCCAATCGTTTTAAAGACTATATCGCCATGCCTAAAACCAATATGTATCAATCACTTCATACGACTGTCTTTGGGGTAGATGGACAATTATATGAAATCCAAATTCGTACTTATGAAATGGATCAAGTTGCTGAAAATGGAATTGCAGCCCATTGGTCTTATAAAGAAAAAGGTAGCGTAAGAGCAAATATGCAAAATGCTATGGAACAAAAATTACAATTTTTTAAAGCCATTATGGAACTAAAAAACGAAGAAGAAAGTGATGAAGCATTCGTTCATAGTGTCCAGGAAGACATATTAAAAGATAGTGTTTATGTCTTTACTCCACAAGGAGATGTCATTGAACTTCCGATTGGTAGTACACCAATTGATTTTGCCTATAAAGTCCATACTGATGTTGGAAACAAAATGGTAGGAGCGATTGTAAATGGTGGAATTGTTCCATTAGATTATGAATTAAAAGACAATGATATTATTAAAATTAATACGAGTAATCATTCGGGTGGACCAAGTCGTGAATGGATCAACATGGCCCATACTACTGGAGCAAAAAATAAAATAAAATCTTTTTATAATCGCATTGATAAAGAAGCAATCATTAAGGATGGAGAAGAAATGCTGAATAGAGAACTTCGTAAACGGAAGCTTTCTATTAATGAATTTTTTACAGATGAAAATATTGAAAAGATTTTAAAGGAACTAAAATATAATAATAAAGAGGAATTATTTTCAAGTATAAAAACAGGTAAAGTAGCTTCAAATACGATTATAAGTACCATTTATAATGCGAGTAAAACCAAACAAGAACAAATTTTAGAAAGTGTTCAAAATAGTAGTGTGGTTTCTCCAACGGTAAAGAACGATATTTTAGTAGATGGAATTGATGAAATTAAAGTGAATGTAGCTTCTTGTTGCAAACCAATTCCTGGGGACCGAATTGTTGGATTTATCACCAAAGGATATGGAATAACCGTTCATAGAATGGTATGTCCTAATATGAGTGACTTAGAAGAGAGGACAATTGGCGTAAAGTGGAATACCAATATTAGTAAAAAATATCCAACTAGCTTACTCATTCGAGCTGAAAAAGGAAATGATTTATTGTTAGAAATTATTTCAAAGACCTCTAACTCTAATATCGTGGTAAAGAGTGTTAACAATTTAAATTCTAGTGATATGTTGATATGTGAATTAACTATTTTAGTAGAAAGCAAAGAAAGATTGATGAAGTTTATTCAAGAATTAGAAGCAATGAATGATATTATTTCTGTGGAGAGGTTGATGAAATAGTGAAACTAGTAATTCAAAGAGTGAAAGAAGCTAGTGTGAAAGTAGATACAAAAGTAGTAGGGAAAATAGATTGTGGTTTGATGATATTAGTTGGTTTTACTTTAGGAGATACTGAAAAAGAAATTGATGAATTGATTAAAAAAGTAATTCATTTGCGAATTTTTGACGATGAAAAGGGTATTATGAATCGTTCATTATTAGATATTAAAGGATCCGTTTTAAGTGTTTCACAATTTACTTTATATGCTGATACAACCAAAGGAAGACGACCAAGTTATGTGAGTGCTATGAAAGGTGCGGAAGCCAAAATTTTGTATGAATTATGGAATCAAAAAATGTCAGCTTTTGTACCAGTAAAAACAGGGGTTTTTGGTGCTGAAATGGAAGTAAGTCTAATTAACGATGGACCAATAACGATTGTGATGGAAAGTAGGGAAAAAGTATGTTAAAAAATAAACCAGATTTTAAATTAATCAATTTAGCTTTAATAACACTCATTGTTTTTTTGATATATCGTACGGGAAATCTTTGGGGTGGTGTTTTAAATACGATTATTAAAATTATCGCACCGTTCTTTGTTGGTTTTATAGTAGCTTATGCTTTATATCCTATTTTAAAATTTTTACAAAAGAAAAAAATTCCAAAAGGTCTTGGAATGTTCTTGATTTTTGGGATTTTAATCGGAACGATTGTTGTATTAGCAGTGTTAGTATTTCCAATGTTATTTAATCAATTATCAAGTTTATTTAATAGCATTATTGCTTTTTGTAAAGAAATTACGAATAATTATAATATTGATCTTGGTGGAATTCAAGATTCTTTATCTGAGGTTTTTAATGAGGTTATTAAAAAATTAGGAAAATATGTTTCCGATGGGGCAATGAATGTGATTGGAGTATCTATTAATTATGTATCTTTTTTCTTTATTGTTTTTGCGGCTACGATTTATCTATTATCCGATATGGAACAAATTAGATTACATGTAAAACAGTTTTTATTGAGAAAAGGAAAACGCAGTTATCTTTATGTGAGAAGATTAGATAATGAAATGCAAAATTATTTAGGTGGTTTTTTAAAAATAGTGATTATTAGTTTTTTTGAATATTCCCTAACTTTTTTAGTTATTGGACATCCCAATGCTATCTTATTAGGTATTTTAGCGGCTTTAGGAAATTTGATTCCTTATTTTGGAGGAATTATTACTAATATTATTGCAGCAATTACCGCTTTTGTAATCAATCCTGCTTTGTTTATTAGAACTGTTATTGCTTTCTTTATTTTATCTAATGTTGATGGATATTTGATTAATCCACTTGTGTATGGAAAATCAAATGAACTTCATCCAATTATAACGATATTTGCTGTTTTTGCAGGAGGTATTTTATGGGGAATGCCAGGTATTATTTTGGCTTTACCATTATCTATCATTTTAATTACAACATATAAATTTTACTGGCAAGATATTAGTGAAAAGATAGAAGATATTAAAGGCAAGAAAAAAGAATCTTAGTTGTTATACTATGATTCTTTTTGGTATGTTTTGATTTTCTCAATAGATAAACTGGTTATTTCTGAGATTTCTTTGAAATCATATCCTTTGGCTAGCATTTTTTCAACCATTTGCTTTTGTTTTTGTTCAATTCCAATTTCGATTCCCTCTTCTAGTCCCTCTCTATGCCCTTGATCTTTTAAAGCCCACTTTTTATCATAAGCCTCTCCTAAGAAATCCTCTTCTCTCACGTTTTCACCAACACATTCTATGATTTCTT
>CAYYCR010000102.1:0-3186 GCA_964470385.1 uncultured Muribaculaceae bacterium
TTGAATTAGTTATTTATTCTTAACTCGAAAAGTTCGAGCAGATTTCACTATGGAGCGATAGTTGAGTGATTACACAACTTTTTCTCACACGAGGATGATATATAAACCATCCATCTATAAGTATTATAGCATATTATATTTTAAAATGGAAGGTCTATACAATTGTCATTAAATGTTTTTACAATGTACTTTATAAAAGGTAGAAATAATTCATCATCATCTTTTATTTCTAAATACAAGTTATATAAATCAGAAAAATGCTTTTTATCAATGTAAGATTCTTCAAAGAACATGCCTTCATAATCATCATAAAAATCAGATAATTTAACTTTATCATAAAATAGCAATTCCTGTTGTTTCATTTGTATTCTTTCCAAAAACATTATTATTTTTTCATTAGTAAAACGTTCTGGTGTTTTAAAAGTTGGTATTTCATATTCATTTCCATATCTATCACTGTCAATTGTAAAAGCTATATGTTGCATTATATCAGCTAGTTGCTCTTTTATTTCTTTTTTGTCTTTCTTTATTACTTTCTTTGTGTTAACTTCACCAGTAGGAAGTAATTTACTATTTATATCTTCATATATTTCATCAATTGTTTGATATCTATCATTTGGCTCATTAGCAATACATTTATCTATAATATTATCTAATAATTCCATTCTTGGACCAGAATACTTATCTGTTATCTTTTTTCTTCTAGTACCTTTGCATGTTTCATTAAAAACTAGCCAATATATTATTTGACCTAATGAATAAATATCTGCTGCTTTTGTTAACTCTTTTTTACTATCATTTTGCTCTGGAGCAGAGAATTCGTAGTTTGCTAATCTTTCGCTTTTTTGAGTATGGCCTGTCATATCGTAAATATCAGAATTGTAATAAGATATTCCAAAATCAGCAATATTAAGTCTTCCGTTCTCATCTATTAATATATTTTTAGGTTTTAAGTCTCTATGAATAATACCATTCTCATGTATTTTTTTTAATGCTTGAGCTAGTTGATCAAAACTAGATATTAATTCATCTTGTGATATTTCCTCTACATATTCAAGGTGATTTGAATACTTCTTCATTACTATTATTGGCACTTTGCAATTATCTAATACTATTTCTTCATAAAAATATTGCTTAACTATTCCTTCGTTATTATCTACACCAATTAATACGTTGAAAAATTCACACAAGAATCTATTTCTTTTATTTTTATCATTCTTTAATAAAAATTTAATAGCAACATCATGATTGTTTAATTTTCCAAAATATACAATCCCATTACCACCAGCACTAGTTTCAGTTATTGAAATTTCAGTTATATTACCATAAATAGTTTTTATTGTATAATTATTTAACCTTAAATAATCATTTAACTTCTTTTGTGTGAATACTTCTGTTTGTGTTGAAATATCAATTTTATTTTCAATATAATCCATTAGAGGATAAAAAGTTTCTTTTATTCTTTCACGACGTTCTTTATATCCACCAAACTTTTGCAATTGACTTCTATAATCATAAGAACGTTTTGTAAGTTTTATTTCAGGTGGAACATCTATATTTGCATCATTAAACAATTTTTTGATTTTTCTTATATCTTCTGAAAAAATTTTTTCATCTATACTTATGTTACAATAAGTTGCCAAATCTTCTAGTACATCTATAAAATCTTGTAATTCATTAATATTCATAAAAACCTCCCTACATATTTATTTAATATTTTCTTCATCTAAATCTATATTCCATAATCCCAATTGTCCGTTTACCTCTTTATCATAGTTAATCTTTTTTATATTTTTTAATTTCCATGCATAGCCATTTCTTATCTTATGCCCATATGCAATATTATTTTCACTAATAATCTTTTTGTTTAAATCTTCATCTAACTCAAGACAATCTTCAATTTCAACAACTGCTATTATTCTTCTAGAAGGAAATTCTAAATTCATATTTTTATATTTTTTCATATCTTCTTTGTCAATTCCTGTTCCTGCATGAATTAATACTTTTCCTCTATATTTAGTTTTCCAAGATCTAAATTCATATTTTTTTATTCCTTCTGCTACTAAAGTAGCCCAAGGTTGTCTTAATGTTAATACTTTCAATTTAATCACCAACTATATTTTATCATAAAATCGTCGTTTTTCGCGTATCTATGAGGAATTAATTAAATATTATGGTATAATATTTTTTGAAAGGGTGTGAAGTTATGGGTAGTAATACATCAGGATTTCAAAATGAAACTGATTTGATAAGTGCTTTATCAAATAAACTTTATACAGAGCTTAATGACAATTTAAAGAAGTTTATTTCATTTTTATTTCCACAAGTAAATAATAATGACAAAATAAAATGTTATAGTGGTATGGTTGGACAAAAACCTGATATTATAATTGAAATAAATAATAAAAGAAAGAATGTAAGCATTAAAAAAGGAAGTGGAAATTCTGTTCATCAAGAGGATATAGATTTATTTATGGATTTTCTAACTACTTTAGATATTTCAGAAGAAGCTAAAATAGAATTATTGAAATATCATTGGGCAGATGGTTCTACTGATGGTTCTGGTAAAATTAGAGTATCAAGTGCAGAATATAAAGCAGAACATCAAAAAGAAATAAATTTGATTAATAGTGAATTAAACAAAAAGGAACCTTTAACTAAATTAATTACTAGAGTATTATTTAAAGGAAAAAGTGATAAATTTGATGAAGCAGATGTCGTTTATTATGGAACTATTAATGTAGGACACTGGGCAACTAAAGATGAAATAATTAAATATATGCTTAATAATAAATTTGATATTAATTCAATACATTTCGGACCACTTACATATCAAATATGGAATAGATGTTTAAACTTTAATCCTAATACTGAAAATAGAAGAAATGTCATGCAGGTTAAATGGGGTTCACTTGAAAGAGACCTATTAATTATTGAAAAGGAACGTGTTGAAAATGAATAGAGGTACTTATTCTGGTGATTTAGCAGAAATTGATTTTGTAAAAAGATTCAATTCTGAAAAGAATAACCAAGATTTTGACTTTTATATTAAAGATTTAGACATAAAAGAATTAAATGATATTTATATGGTTAGAGTAACTACAAAGCAGTATTCTAAATTATCTAATCAGACTGTAATGACAAGAGCTGATACATATTTAATTAATTCAAAAGATCAATTGGTAA
>CAYYCR010000102.1:3196-6920 GCA_964470385.1 uncultured Muribaculaceae bacterium
TGAAGAAATGTTAAACGAAAGAGATGTTAATTATTCTACTTTAGACTTTAGTGGAGTATCAGTAAAAATGTCTGATTCGTCTAGATTTCAAATATTAAAGCTTACACCTGAAAGTTTCAAAACATTATTTGGTGAATATGAATTAGGTGCTGGAGCAAGTATATATTGTTTAAGAGAAGAAGAAATTGAAAAGAATGAATCAGTATTTAGTGGATGGAAAACAACCAAACAAAATGTAATTAATAAATATAAAAATGAAATCCCTGATTTAAATAAGTTAAACGATAATATTAGTTTAATTGAACAAATGAAAATTTATAAAGAATTAAAAGAATTTTCAAATAAAAGAATAGCAGAAATTATTGATAATGATAAGCACATTAAAGAAATTATCTTTAATGGTTATCATATATATGACGAACCATATTCTGCAAGTTATTTTTATAAAGGTGGAAAAATTCAAAGACTTAACTATGTTCCTTTTAGTGTAACAACTGGATCTGGTAGAAGCCATGGTGATTTCACTATTGTTTTAAAACCAAAAAATGAAACTATTGAGTAGTTTCATTTTTTTTAAGTAATTCAACTAATTGCTTTGAAATATATTCTAGTATTGGAACAATAACACTATTTCCAATTTGTTTATATGCTTGAGCACCAGTTCCAATTTTATAGCTATCTGGGTATCCCATAAGTTTTAAACATTCTTTTTCGGTCAATTTTCTGTTTAGTTCAACAACTACTGGAACGTTATTTCCTCCTGTACCCATTTTTGCAGTAAGACAAGGCGAAATGCCATTTGCCCTAAATTGACATCTTGAAGGTCGTATTTCATATGCTAATGTATATTTTGATGTTTTATCTTTAACTTTATCAATATATGATTCAATATTCTTTTTGCAAGTTTCACTAATAATATAATCTTTATAAGTATTCTTTGAATCAATAACATCATCATAAGAATATAGTAATAGTTGTTCAGGTGGAAAAATTTCATCAATATTTAATTTGATATTTAAATCTTTTCTTACACCTACACAATACCAACGTTCTCTACTTTGAGGAATTCCATAATTACTAGAATTTAATACTTTATAAACATAATCATACCCTAAATCCTTTAATGTATTTAATATTACATCTAAAGTTTTACCTTTATCATGATTTGTTAATCCCTTAACATTTTCCAAAATAAATGCTTTAGGTTGCCTTTCTCTTAATATTCTAGCTACTTCAAAAAACATTGTTCCTCTTGTATCTTCAAAACCTAATCTTTTACCAGCTATTGAAAAAGATTGACAAGGAAATCCACCACATAATATATCAAAATCAGGAATATCTTTTGCATCTATTTTTGTAATATCTCCACTAGGATATTCACCAAAATTATTTTCATAAACCTTAGAAACAGCTTCATCTATATCAGAACTAAAAACACATTTGCATTTTTGCTTTTCTAAAGCTAATCTAAATCCACCAAGTCCACAAAATAAATCTATAAATTTTATTTTCTTACTCATTTGTAAACTCCATTAAATTATTAATTATTTCTGTAATGACAGGTGGACTTACTGCATTACCAGATTGTTTATATAATTGAGTGTCACTCATACCATTCTTTTGAATGTTATCAGTAAACTTATTATCAAAGCCCTGAATTCTTAAAGTTTCTAAAGGCGTTAGTTTTCTAATGCAATATGAATCAGTTTCTTCAAAAATAATCTTTGGACTATCAGATCTAGCAAGAAGAGTTGGAGATATTCCATAGACTGAATAAACTCTTCTTTGTCTATCTAAATCATTATGAACATCTCTTGGAAGAGTAAATTCTTTTATTATTTTATTATCAGTTATTTTAGAAAGTTCATTTTTATCTAATTCATTTATGTATTTTTTAACTTTATCCGAAGTTAAATAATATTTTTTATCAACATTTTCTTCTAATATATTTTTTATATATGTTTTCTTATTATGCATTTCAATGCCATTGAAAAAATTCATAGTTTTCAAATGATTTTCGTTTGCCCATTTTTTTATGGTAGTAATTGTAGAATTTCTTTTATCATCCACAAATTTTTCAATTTTATAATTTAATATACCAACAATATATGTTCTTTCTCTACTTTGAGGAACTCCAGCTTCATTTGAATTAATTATTGTTATATCAAAAGTATAACCACAATCTGAAATATTCTTTAAGATTGTTTTTATAGTATTCCCATTATCATGACTTATTAAATTTTTAACATTTTCTAAGAATAAATATTTAGGTTTTTTAGTTTTAATTATTCTTACAACATCAAAGAATAGTGTTCCTCTAATATCATTGAAACCTTTTTGTTTACCAGCTACTGAGAATGATTGACAAGGAAATCCACCACAAAGCAAATCATGATCTGGAATATCATTTTCATTAATTGCTTTAATATCTCCATGCATATTACTAATTGGAAAATTATAACTAAATGTCATAGTTGCATACTTATCAATTTCTGAAGCAAACACAAGTTCATAATCCATTTTTGATTTTTTAAAACCTTGTTCAAATCCACCAATTCCTGAAAAAAGAGAAGCAACTCTAATATTATTTTTCATGGTTATACTCCTTTCTAAAAGATATAATATCTTTTTCCTAATAAATATTTTACCATATATATTTTTAAAAATCCGCAATTTTGGCAAAAAAAAGAAAAAAATAATTAAAGTTCAAAATCATCTTTTTCTTTGTCTATATCATTGTCCCAACCTATAATCCTATCAAATGTTTTTTCACTAATAATTTGATTATGATACATATCATCAACAACCTCTGAATAAACATCTTCCTTATCTTTTCTATTAAACATTCTTTTAAAGAAGTTAATTAGTTTTTCAAATAAGTGTTGTAATTCTTGAAGTTGATATTTTAAATTGAAATTATCTCTTCTTAAATTATCTATTTGTTCTTTTTGATTTTCTACTTTGTTAGTTAAATTTTCAACTCTTAATTCTAGTGATTCATTATTTTGTTTTAATACTTTAATTATATTTTTATCTTCTTTAATTGTTTTATTTAAATTCTTTAAAGAAGCAGATAAGCCTTTAATACTTTTGTACTCATCATTGGTTTTATCAACTTTATCAATATAAGATTCTATCAATCTTTTATCTTCTCCAGATATAATATAGGAATCTTTAATTACATGTGCTTTCTTAATATTATTTATTTTTTCTTTTATATTATTAGACTCGTTATCTAATTCTAATGCTTTATTATTTATTGAATCTATTGTCTTTTGATTCTTTTCAATTAATTCTTTTGTTTCTTGGTAGTTAGTCATATCAGCTACATTGATATCTCTGTTTCTACCTTTCATTTTTTGTTTTAAAGTTGCATCTAAATTATATTCTTTATTGTATTCCTCAATACATAGAGTTCTCATTTTATCTTGCAATTCTGTTAAAGAAGTTCTAGTAAATACATCAGTTTTTCCAACTTGTTTACTCATGCCAGTTTTACAATTATTTTTTATTGGAACACCTACAACATGCATGTGAGGACTTGTTTCATCATAATGAATAATAGCACTACATACTTTAAAGTTTGGAATCAACAATTCTAAATCATCAACTTGCTTTGAATAAACATTAGTCATTTTTTGTTTGTAATCTAAATCCTTTGTGTCCCAAAACTTCTTATCTCCAAGTTCAATTATAATCTCACAAGCTAAATCACTTTTAGAGT
>CAYYCR010000103.1:0-6722 GCA_964470385.1 uncultured Muribaculaceae bacterium
GTACATTTTTATATTCCCTTTTTTGTACATTCTTATTTTATCATTAACAAATATTGTTATTGTGTTGTATAAATTTTTCAATGTCAACAGAAGTATATATTGATTCGTTTTTGCAAATATCAAATTTCACTATATTTTGATTTGTTATTTCAACTACTTTTAAACCATCCTTATCACTCCATATACCCAAAAAATTAAGCATATTATTAAAAGTATCATTTCCTCTTAAATAGCAATTTTTTGTATCTTCAACATTTAATTCTATTGCTTCTTTAGTTACTACATTTTTATAAGTCTTTATTATTTCCATCATTACCTCCTAAAGTTTCTATTTCAATAAAATAATCACATTTTTTAACTCCACCGCTTGTGCATTGTTTTACAACATCTAAAGAAAAATTTTTTTCAAATTGAACATGACAAGTAGCACAATTCTCGTTCACATGTTTACATCTAGCACACAAGCATTTTCTTCTACATTCATACATAGAATTTTTACTCATCACTACCTCCTAAAATTTTTAATGGGTATTCATAACATCTTTTTAAAATTATATATTCTTCTATTCCTATTTTTCTAGCATCATTAATACAAGTTTCCATATATCTTATAACTTCTTTAATTTTTTCTTTATCACTCATTATTTTTATCTCCTAACCATTCACAAATAGTTTCTATACTCACTTCTTGCCTTGCTATTTGCAAAACTTGACTATCTTTTAATTTATACTTATCTCTAAATGGAATGCATAAATCACACATTGCTTTTCGAGTTAGTTTTCCATTATCAATTAATTCTTCCCATTTTTCTTGTAACGTTGCTATATCTTTAATTATTTCCATTGTTATCTCCTTTGTATTTTTGTAAGATTTCTTTTTGTATTAAATAAAACTGAAAGATGCTAGGATTATTCAATATCATCTTGTTTTCATCAAGATATTTTTCTAATAAATTCCAATTTGCCATAAGTTTATCAATAACTTCATCTCTTTGCTTGACTTTTTTTTCTAATCTTTTAATTTTATTTTTATAGCATTCAATATCTTGTATCAATTCTTTATTTTCTTTTTCACAATTTAATATAAAATTATTTAATCCCATTTACTTTTTTCCTTTCGCTTTTTCTAGAACAATTTTAAAACTATTTAATCTTTGTAAAATCCAGCTATCGTCATGAGTAGGCTGTTGTTTTATTAATTCTATTACTAGATTTATGTCATCCATTGTTTCATCAATCACGTCATCTCTTTGTTTCAGTTGTTCTTTAAGTTGCTGGTTTTCCTGATGTAATTTATTGAAAGTATCTCTTAAATTTATATAAGCCAATTGCTCTTTTGTTAGATTACTTTGTAATTCATCCACATATTCTTGAATAATCAACCAGTCTTCATATTCTATAGAGTTATCTAATTTTTCAGTTATGTGTCCTGCTAGCCGAGAATATTCCATTTCATTCATACTTACGACTCCCAAACATAATACTATCTAATAATCTTTCTTGTTCTTCATTTAAAGTTACTCCAAGTTGTAAATTTTCAATAAGTGCTTCTAACTTTTTATTTTTCTTTTCAAGTTTATAAATATAACTATCTAATCTAGAAATATATCCTGTAATTTCATAAAATAACTTGCTATTTTTTTGTTTTTCTAACATAGATACTATTTCTTTTTCTTTCTCTTCATTAATCATACTTACCACTCCTCACTTTCTGGTTCTATTTGCTCTAATTGAATATAATTGCAAAAACATTCTTGACAACAAAATATATTTTCTTCATCTGTATCAAAATATTTCGTTTGAATAAAATTATCTTGACACATGAAATAACTATCAATTTCAGTATTTATTTCTGTATTACAATAGCTACATTCTTTAATTTTGTTCATTTACTATCTCCACTAAATCTGCTTTGATTAAGTTATATATGATTGTTTGAAAAACTTTTGCCATAGTACAACTTTCATAAATAATTGCTTGTATATAATGATGATTGCCTGTTATATATAATTTCCAAGCAATTCTATTTTCTAAAACTCTAGTATATGTGTAAACACCATTTTGCTTTTCAAACCCAAACTTTTTTAATTCTTTCAAATCTATATCATCACGAATTTTTAGCATCTTCTAATTCCTTTCTTAGCTTTCTAATTATTTTTTTATATCTTTTATTTTTATTTTTTAAATTTTTATAGAGCTTGTAATAATGTAATTCTTGCTTTATTTTCAACATTATTTACACCTCACTTTTCTGGCATTTCAAAAACTACATCAGATTCAAAATCTAATTCTCCAAATCGGCCAGCTCCCATTTCTACATTTAAAAATGCTATATGTCTTTTTATTTCTTGCAAGATTTCTAATGCTCTTTCTTTTGATTCATATTTGCCTAAATTTGCTGTATGAACTCCTATAGCAAGTGTTTCAACTGTATATATTGAATTATCGTTATCATCAATAAGTAAATTTTTAGTATTTATTAAAATTGTTCCATCTTGGCTTAAAATCCATAAATCCATATCATTCACCTGCTTCTATCCTCTTCAACTGCCTATCAGCTTTAAAATTCATAATTTCTTCTACTTGTTCATCCGAAATGTCATAGTAATGTTTAAATTGTTTTAGCATAAAAGTTACATCTGCGATTTCTTCTGCAATGTGGTTTACTGCTTTATTGTCTAAATCTTTCAACTCTCCTGTTATAATGCTTTCATTCAACTCAAACACTTCACTCTGAAAGTACTTTAGCTGTTCTAATACTCCATAATGGTTTATTACTTGCAATGATTTTTCTTTCATTCTTTATCTTCTCCTTTTAAAATTGATAATAATCTATCACTATGCAAATTAAAGTGTGTTGTTGCAAATTTATACTCTTTAATATATTCAATAGCCCTATTAATTCGTTGTTGTAAATTAAATTCACTTCTTAAATGTTCTTTTAATTCTTTTTTCAAAAAATCTATATCATCAATTCCATCAATACTTTCTAGCATTGATTTTTTAGCAGTATTTACTAACAAGTTTTTAATTATATCATTCATTCGCTATCACTCTTTTCTAATAAGTAATTAAAGCCATCTATAATTTCATTTAGTTTTTCAAACGTTTCTTCAGAAGTATAGTCATATTTTTGTTTACATATATAGTTTGGCATTGTAGATGGATCTTCATATATAACATCTGTTTTTATAAACTTTTCTATCTTTTTTGGCTTTTTTTCTATGATTTCTATTTCATTACTATTTTTATCAAGTATTGTTACTTCGTCATTTAAACAACAACAAATATTAATTGAATGGTCTAAATCTTGCTCCCAATCTCTAAAATTATGGTTATTTCTTGAATAAAAATACTTATTATCTTTTTTCAATAAATAATATACTTTGTCAAAAATTAAAACTTTTTTTGGCAACTCTTGATTATTTACTATTTTAACTAATAAATCTATTAATTTCATTTTAGTTTATCCACCTCATCTCCTATAATTTCCACTTCTCCGAATAAGCTATGATTTGTCAAATCACTAAAGAAACAATCATCTTTAACATTTTTATCATCATTTAAATACGATGTTTGGTAAAAAAGTATAAGTATTTTCTTTATATTTAATATGTTTTGGAACATAATTGAATTTATATATGTCATTTAATAAATCAATTACTTTCATTCTTGTTCTCCTTTTGATTTTTCTAATCTTTTCACTTTCTGCAATTCTTCTTCACGTTCTTTTTCTTCTTGTTTTATATAATTATCTAACAATCTTCTTTGCTCTCTTAAAATTTCTAGATGTTTTGTTAGTTGCTCTAATCTTGTTAAATGTCTCATCTAAACATCTCCAATCGTCATTTGTTTACTTTGATTGCAATTGTTCTCTAATTCTTTAACTCGTTTCATCAACTTCTGATTTTTTTTCTTACAATCTTTCAATTCCTGGACTAGAAGTCTGTTGTTACTATCTAGCTCACGATTTTTAGCTATTAATTGCTCTTTTGTTAAGTCATCATTCATTACTAAGCAACCTCGCAATTATTTTTAATATTCATAAATTTATTTATAAAATAAACTTGCCCTTTTCCAGTAATCTTAGGGGTTTTTGTAATACGAACTGCACCATTAGGTTCATTTATAGTTCGTTCTTTTACCTCAAATAATTCTAAATTCATTGCTTTCTGAGTAGGCATATTATACATATCACCTTTTTTATTGCATAAATATCCATTTTCTCGTAACCAACTAAATAATCTATTTTGCCCAATATCATATCCATTTTGTTTAATTAACTTCGCCATATCCCCTACTAAAATACTTGTATGTGCTGTTTCTACTGCCTCTGCAAATAATGCTTTTGGTTTCATTTCATCATAAGCTATTTGTAATGTGTTAAGTTTTGTTTCTGCTATTTTTAAAGCCCTAGCCATAATCTTTTCAGGACTATTAAAATCTTTCTCTACTTGGATAAAATATTGTCTAACTTTCTTTCCTACTTCACTTCGTTGTATCATAGCTATTTCTTTTGCCATATCTAACTTGATTGCATGATTGTATTTATTTTGATAGCCACCATTTGCTATTTCACATTTTTGTGAAACTGTACAATAGTCAATATTTTCAACGAATCCATATTCACACATTCTATCAAACCATTGTGTATACGGAGTTTTAATTTCTAATGCCTCATGTAGTTCTCTACCACCTACAATAGGTTCATTATTCTCATTTGTTTCTACTTTTATCAATTCTAAATTATTGTTCATATTCTTCCCTCTTTTCTATAAAATCACTTTTGCCATCACATTCAACATAATTCCTATAAATATCGCTGTAATATATGGTAAATGTGCATAAAATTCTTCTTTACTCTCAAAGAAATAATGAAATACTTTTTTAGCATAGTATTTTAAAATATGACACTTATTGATTACTGTCACATCATACCCTCTATAACTAAATTCAAATGCAATAACTGCTTTTGGTAATTCCTCATAGTATCTTGTTTTAATTTTCTTTTTTTTCATCAAAAAAACCTCTTTCCACATAATTTTCTTTTGCGAAAACTACCGAAAAAAGGTTTATTTTTTTTTCTGTTTATTGTATAATTAAACAGAACAACCTTTTTGGTAGTTCACACAATTTAGATAGATTATGTGTCTTTCGTCTGTCAAAACCAAGCACATAACTATCTTTTTTTATTTGTCTTTTTTAATCAAATATCTAATATATTCTGCTGATGTCATGTTGTTTTTTTTTGCTTTTTCATCTAATTCTTGTCTTTCTTTTTTATCCAGACGGACTATAAAACGGATATTTCTTACTTCTTCACTCGTAAGTGGTCTACCCATTTTTGTCATTTTTTCTTCCATATCACCCTTTCCACTTTCGTCTGTCTGTATTTATCATACCACCGACGAACAAAAGTGTCTACCCCCTTTCTGCAATTTTTTAAAATTTGTGCTTAATTTGACAATATTCGGTTTTCAAAGAACATTTTATTTTTACTTCAATCGTAATCCTCTCAAATTTACCACTCACGTCAATTCTGAGAGACTTTTGTATAATATCACGTGCAATTTATCATTTTTAATATTTTTAGTTCTGTAAGGTGCTTAAAATTAAAAATTCAATTTTCTAATAACCTCACAATCTCTTTTCCCATTTCTGATTTTTTGCAAAATATAAATTCTACTCCATATTTTTTAACCATCGTTTTCATAATTTTTTCTAAAATTTCAGGTCTTACTTTTGTATATAAACTTCCATCTCGCCTAGTTGGAACTTTCCATTCGTGAACTTCATCAACACTTGTAATCTTGCTACTTGCAATTAAAAATATAAATCTTTCACAATCAATGTCGCATGCTTTTGCTATTTCTCTTTTAAGCCTTTCATGTTCAAGAGTACGACAAAGATTACCACACATCTCTGTTAAATCTTTTTTTGTATCAATGATAATCTTTGTGCTATCAACTCTCTTATAATCTCCACAATACAATTTATTGCGAATATATTTAATTTCGTTTTTATCAAAATAATCCGTAATGTGTTTTTGTTTTTGTTGTCTAGTGTCCGTTTCTATAATCATTTTTCACCTCTTCAAAAATTTGTTTACTCTTGTCATATTTCATATTGATATAACCAATTCTTCCATCACGATTTTTAACGATATTCACTTTCATATTTACAACAACATCTTCATTATTTCTTTCATCTTCTTTTTCTTTGCAAAGCAATATAACCTTACTTGCACTATTCTCTAACTCTCCAGAATCTTTTAACATTGACAAACTAAGTTCTTCTGAATTGTAAGCACTTCTGTTTAATTGACTAGCACTTATAACTGTACAATCATACTCTAAACACATCTGTCTTAGTTCTTTCGCTACTTCTGTCGCTTGTTCATATAAACTTCTTGTATTATCGCATTTTGTAAGCCCTAGATGGTCTATGAACAAAATTGTGTGTCGCTCTTTATCTTTCAATTTCATCATTACACTTTTGATTTGTTTAATATCATTTGCTTTATGTTCAACAATCAACTTAGCTTTTTCAATCTCTTTTATTGCCTTGTCAATAAGTTCTTTTTGATAGTCACTTTTTGGATTAGTAACATCATCTAAAGAAATACCAGACTTTATTGCTGCAATTCTTTTATAAATTGTTGACTTGCTCATTTCCATGTTAAAATAAATACACTGAAAACCATTCATCAAATCATTCATCAA
>CAYYCR010000104.1:0-6634 GCA_964470385.1 uncultured Muribaculaceae bacterium
TTTTGCCTTTTCGCTTATAAATCTTTCTTGTCATAAATATGTTTATCATTTCTCTCTTTTAAAAGGTTATGAAAGACATCTATATCATAAAATTCTTTAATCGTATCTATAAAATATTGATTACAACATCCTCTTTCATTTACAGAATAATTATATGAATCCACTAATCGAAGCAATATTTTATCTTCTGGTACATTAAGTTTTATTAGGGATTTAATCATATCCTTTAGATCATTTTTTTGATAGTCCATAGCTTCCCATTTTATTCTATGACGAGTATAAAATAATGCATCGCAAATAAATACCTTACTCATATCTAAATTTCGTGCTAATAAAATATTAGGATAAATGTCATTATAAATATTAGTAGCAATGAATCTTATTTTATGTTTTTTGATAAAACGGGTTTGATATATTCTAGCTCCAAAAAAATATGGGAAGATATCTCTATCCATGATTTTATTTTCAATCTCAAGATTTGTACCTTTATAATCATCATAATGTCTTATTTTATTATTATTTTCTTCTAGATAAAACCAATTGGATTTTATCATTTGATAGTCTTTTTTTAGTATTTCGTTTGTTATGGTTTGATTAAAAAGAGTTGGATTTAAATAATCTAAATTATCTAATAACATAAAGTATTTTCCGCGTACTTTAGAAATCATATAGTTATAGGCACCACCATACGTCTTTATTTTTTCAGGAATCATTTTTACATAGATTCTTTTATCGTTTCCTAAAAATTGATTTTCAAAAACATAGATATTTATTTTGATATCATCTCTATTATAAAGCATATCTTGCATCCATTTTATATCAGGTTTGCCATTATATAATAAAATATCAATTTCTAATAATGGTCTATTAGAAAGTTCCCATTTTACAGTATTCAGTAATGAATTAGCAGTATATATCACATACATAAACAAGATTGCTAAATTGGCATCACTTGTAGAATAATTAATGGCCCACATTAATATGGATAGTATATTTGAAATATTGAATAAATACCATACTTCCTTTTTTCGCAATATTAAACAAATGTAGGCACTTGTACTTAATACTGTCGTTGTCGCATCCAAATATGGTTGTGTGTCTTTTAGATAATATAATATCGTTCCGTATATTATAATAGAACAAATTATAAAAAGCCCAAACCATATTCTTTCTTTGAATCCGAATGATGAAATATCAGCAACCGTTGTTTCTTTGCTTGCTTTAAACCATGCAACAAATCCTATCATACAGCAAGGACAGGAATAAAATACATTTAACATAAAGTCCCCATATAATCCATTTTGGTATGATACAATTCCATAAATAAATGTATTTATTATTCCAAACAAAAATGCAACCGATAACCGACAACCATTTAAAATAACATAAATAACTCCCATGATAGAAGCAATAATCGCTAGAATACTATTGTTTGTACTTACAGATACCCAAGTAATTCCAATGGTGCATAAAATTAACCAAATGATATCAAACGTTTTTAAAGATTTTAATTCTGATATTAATTTTTTTACTACTTTCATATAAAAACCTATCCTTTCTTAGTATATTATTTTTTAATTTCATTAAAATTAGAATATTTATATTTTTCATATATCACTTCTAATTTATGATAAAAATTGTTTCCGTATAATTTTTTTATCTGATTAAAATATTTATCTTTAAAATCTAAAATATCAGAATTCCATTTATGACATAAACATAACAAAAGTTTATTTTCATCGATACCATCTTCTAAAACAATTCCGCCAATTTCTGGAAAAATAGTATCTGGAAATAGCAAGGTCCCATTTAAAGAGGATAATAACATTGCATTGGAAGAAACACTATTTAAATTTTCTTTATATAAATCAGGGTACCTACTTTCTATATTAATGTCATCTAAAATCAGAATTGTGTTCTCATGGACATTGTTTTTTAAACATAGCAAATCCAATACTTCACCTGGTATGAAATGAACGGTATCCATAATTACCATATCAAATATTCCAATTTGGTCATTGATTTCTGGAAGCAGTTTTCCAGTTATGAGTTTAAATTTGGTTAAGTCTAAGTACTCCTTTAATTGGTATACTTCAGAACCAATAGCAGGTTTTCCTTTTTTATAAAAAGCAATCGTTTGTGAATCTACACTAACTAATTCTGTTTCTAGTCCTAATTGTTTAATACAATTTAAATACACTGCAGTTGAGCCTCCAGTAGATACTCCAACTTCCAAAATTCTTTTTGGCTTATATTTTTCAATCATACTACAAATCCAAATTACATTTTCATCCGATAATGATTTTTGACTTTTAAAGGTTAATTGATTTAAAATATCAAGATAATTTAGCATACTTACTCTCCTTATATTTTAAATATACATATTGTGTTAATAAATAAGTATTATTGGTTACATATTTTTCTAATTCCATAGCATCCATTTCAATAATTTTAATATGTTCAAATTCATCCAATTTTTGTTCTTTTAATTCTTCATTGGTTGTTTCTCCATAAAAGATATACACTTTTCCTTTGCTATTTCCTACATTTTGATAATAAGATCCCAATAATTTGATGTTTTCTTTTTGAATATGATATCCTGTTTCTTCTCTAACTTCTCTCATAAAGGCATCATAGGAATTTTCCAAATAGTCTTTGCTCCCACCTGGAAACTCATTATTGAAACGATCGATTCCGTATCTATATTGATTTACCATAATATATTTATTGGTTGATTTATTATACAAAATTCCAGTTACATAATCTCCTTGATCATAAAGATATATTTTATGGATCTTTTTAGCCAGAGCATCATATTCTTCATAGACTCTAATATCTCCTATTGGTGATGAATACTCAATCTCGCCTCTTTCTTCTGTTACATATCTATCTGTCCAAGATCTATCATAATCCCCATTAACATGTCCGTTAAATGAAAATGGTTGTTCGAATTTCGGTAGTGATATATCATGTCTTTTAATCGTGACTCCTCTATAAATATCTGCTTCTATTTGTCCAAACAAACTAATTTTTTCATCATAATCTAATGTATTTAAAAACTCAGAAACATCGCATAATTCTTTGGGAAATCTTGGGGTTGGTTCTAATGTTGCTAAACGAAGATGAAATCTATCTTTATATTGGTCAATAAAATCATCCAGGTCTTTTTTATTATCTAGTCTTCCCTTATAAATTAGTGCCGATAACGAAATATCTGCTTTATAATCTTTTTGATCTGGAAGTTCCTTTTGATCATAAAATGATATATTGATACTATCTAAGTATGGATCACATTCTTTTAATTTTTCTGGTCTTGCATAGTTGGTAGTCATAACAGTTCTAAAGCCATATTCTTTACTTGTTTTGCATAACCAAACAATATCTGGATGTAAAAGAGGCTCTCCACCTAATATACAAACTTCTTGTATATTATTTTCTTTCGCTTGCTTTAATATTTTTAAATAATTTTCTCTTGTGATATCTTTACCAAATTTTCGGTTTTCATCGAAGCAAAATGGACAACGTCTATTGCATCTATTTGTAACCATAATATGGATAAAGTCTGATGTTTTTATTTTAAGATTAAACATATTTTTTTCACTCCCTTTTTTAGTTAAATATTCTATCATAAAAATTTCAACAATGATACTTTTTTTAATATAAATTGAGAAAAAGCAGAATTTTTTTAAAGTTTATTTTCGTTTTACTAATGTAGGATATTCTTGTTGCAATTCTTCATCTTCATAAAACATCGTTTCCATTTTCTTTGAAATTTGTTCTTTTTCATTATCAATTTGCTCTAATATGTAATCTAGTTCAGTCTCAGAACTTGCTTCTACAACTCCAATTCCATACTCATACATAGTAGAAGCTACTAACTTTTGGGGTAATTTTACAAATGGCAATTTACTTTTATTATCTTCAATCTTTTTCATTTTGCTTTTTTTGAAATAACACAACTCTCCATTTACCAAATATACCGTTTTTCCATTTTCCATTGGTACTCCTAAAACCTCTGCTACTTTTGGACGAATCTCCGTAATCGTTTTTAAGTTTTTCCTACTTATCTCAGCTATCATATTGTATTTTTTATCAAAAATAATAATAGAATATTCTAGAAAAAGAATATTGAAATCAGTAAATTGTTCTACTGGAATCATTTTGTCATCCCAGTATTTATAAACACATTTTTTTATTTCGTCTGATGAAATATATAATTTGCGTTTTTCATCATCTAGAAAAACATTTTCTATTTCTACATATTCTTCTATACTCCTTGTTTCTAAATTATAATATCCAAGAAATAATTCATCTTGATATAATTCTACTTGCTTACTATCATAACATTTTCCCATTACATCTTCTTTGAAAAAATCAGTAGTAGTATCATAAATCGCATTTCCCTCATTTTTCCAGCGACCACTGCCTAATAAAATCACACCATCATGTTCTTCTAAACCTACATCTAACATTGGAGTATGCCATGTATAAGAGGCAGTTCCTTGATATTCATCTCTAATTTGGTCGTAGTACTTTTCTCCTTTGATATAACGTTTATACTTTGGATGATAAATAGAAATATAGGATTTGCTTCTGATAATATCATTACAAGCTCCTTGACTTTTTGAATCAACAATCACTTCCCGTCTTAAAACCAATGTTCCTGATATAATTTCATAACTTTCAAATGTATCATGCACAAATTTTCCGTTTTCGCTATCATAAAATCCTACTGGTTTTTTCCCTTTTACAATATCAAATAAAACATAAATATTTGGTAAAACTTCTTCTACAGAACCAATATTCATAAGTTCTTCTCTTGTAAACCTACAGGGAATAATAATCTTTCCATTTTCATTTTCAATTCCATAAGCATCATCGTGAAAATTAATTCTGATTCCTTTTCTTACTGGCTCATTTGTTTCGCTTTTCATAGAATTGTAAGCTATTCGTGACTCTCCATCAAATAATATAATATTCTCATCTATCACTTCTATATTGGGATATTTTACTTCTATATTTTGATACTTTACTTCAATTAACTCATTCTGATAATCATTGTAAAGTCCGAATACCTCTTTTCCATCTTTTAATCCTTTTAGTAAATAAAGTCCATTTTCTATTAATTGTATCTCAACAATAAAATTTAATTCCTTAATTTCATACATACATGGAATCACTACTTGATTTGAATCTAAATCTTTAATTCCATATCCTCCCTGCTTATTTTTTATTAATTCTAAATTTTTCATATTTCTCTTTCCTTTCAAATTTTCAATATTTTTAATATAATTCATTTTTCCTTTAAACAGTATATTTTAATTCACTTCTAAGTTCAAAGTCAAAAATGTATATAGGTAAAATATCTTGATTATGTATTATTCGTGTTTTTATCCTAATTCTGCTCTTCACCTATTTCTGTTTTACTAACCTAGGATATTCTTTTTGCAACTCTTCATCTTCATAAAATAAAGTTTCCATTTTCTTTGAAATTTGTTCTTTTTCATTATCAAGTTGCTCTAATTGATAATCTAGTTCTGCTTCTGAACTTGCTTCTACCACTCCAATTCCATATTCATAGCAAGTAGAAGCTACTAACTTTTGAGGTAATTTTACAAATGGCAATTCACTTTTATTAGCTTCATTCATCTTCTTTTTACTTTTTTTAAAATAACACAATTCTCCATTCACTAAATACATCGTTCTTCCATTTTCATTTGGTATTCCTAAGGCCTCTGCTACTTTTGGACGCACCTCCGTAATTGTTTTTAATTTGTCACTATTTACATTAGCTATTATGTTATATTTTTTATCAAAAATGGTGATAGAACATTCTTGAAAAAGAATATTGAAATCCGTAAATTGTTCTACTGGAATCGCCTTTTTATTTTCCTCAATATACACACATTTTTTAGGTTCGTCAGAAAAAATATATAGATGTTTATCTAATTCGTTCTCCGAAAAAACATTTTCTATTTCTACATATGTTTCTATATCTCTAGTTTCTAAATTGTAATATCCAAGAAATAAATCATTTTGATATAATTCTATTTTGTTCTCATCATCATACTTTCCCATTACATCTTCTTTGAAAAAATCAGTAGTTGCATCATAAATGGCATTTTCTTCATTTTTATGTTTTCCACTACCCAATAAAATCACACCATTATGTTCTTCTAAACATACATCTAAAATTGGGGTATGCCATGACCTAGAACCCTTACATTTATATTCCATTCTCATTTGATCATAATACTTTTCTCCTGTAATATAACGTTTATACTTTGGATGATAAATGGAAATATAGGATTTGCTTTTGATAATATCATCATAAATTTCTTGACTTTTGTTTCTAATAATATTATTACAACCAAATCTACTCATTAGAATCTTTCTGTCAAATTTGAAAGTAGAGAAATATATGGTTTCAGTGATAAATCTATCACATTCTTCTTGTTTTTTTGAATCAATAACAACTTTCTTTTTTAAAATCAATGTTCCTGATAGTATTTCATAACTTTCAAAATTATCTTTTACAAGTTTTCCATTTTCACTATCATAAAATCCTACTGGTTTTTCCCTATTTACAATATCAAATAAAACATAAATATTTGGTAAAACTTATTCTACAGAA
>CAYYCR010000105.1:0-6486 GCA_964470385.1 uncultured Muribaculaceae bacterium
AATCAAACCAGTTACACTATATTGGCTTTTAAACTATCCTTATGGAGAAAAGGAATTATTGGAATACCAAATGTTAGAAACAGAACTGTATCAAAAATTTGGAAAAAATTTGAAAGTGAAAATATACAATATCCGAAATTTAAAAGAAAGAAATGAAAAGTATCATTTATTATTTCATGCTGGTTCTAAAGAAGAATTAAAAGGACTAGAAAATGATCCAAAATTTGGACCTATAGTAAAAGAGATTATAAGGTTTAATTCAAATGAAAAAGAATATGAAAGAATGGAGGCTACAGTAGATATGTGGACAAGAGAAGATGAGATTCAGTTTACAAGAATGGAAGCACATAGAGAGGGAAGATTAGAAGGAAAAATGGAAGGAAAAAAAATGGGAATATTAGAAACAGCGAAGAATTTATTGTCAGAGGGTGTACCAATGGAACTTATTATGAGGGCAACAAAACTTTCAAAAAATGAGATTCAGAATTTAAAAGGAGTGAAAAATTAGATTTTGATAAAAAAAAATACTCAGGTGAAAGAGACTCTGAGTATTCTTTTTAAGGAAATTAAAAAATAATATTGATAGAAGTGATGGTAATGTGATAGAATGAGAATAGAGAAAAATAGAGTAATAATATAGAGGAAATAGAATTACTTTTTTTGATATTTTTAAGTAATGAAATATATAAAATAATTTTAAAGTCTAGAATGAATAGGAGTTGTGGCAATGATAAAATTAACAGGTAAAAGTTATAGAGGCAAAAATAAAGGATTCACTTTAATAGAGTTACTAGCAGTTATCGTAATACTTGCTGTTATAGCACTTATAGCAACTCCTATTATATTAAGTATTTTAACTAAAGTAAGAAAGAGTGCATTTCAGGATAGTGCCTATGGAATTATGGAAGCAGCGAAAAGCTATTTTGCAGAGAGTATATTAGAAGAAAATAATCCAGTAGACCAAGTGTTTTCCTTTGAAGAGGGAGTTACTAATGAATTATCCTATAGTGGAAGTAAACCCAAAGGTGGTATTTTAACACTCAGCAGAAATGGAGAAATAGGTTTGGCAATCCATAATAATGAATGGTGTGCGATAAAGAGTAAAACTGATACGAATGTAAGATTAATCAAATATGAAAAAGATAAATGTAAAATACCAGATGGAAGTGATATTCCACTAATTGCAGTAAAAGATACAAAAGATGAGACAATAGAAAAAGGACTTGATAAATCTATATTGGAATACTTTAATGTGTTATCGGGGAGTGCTAGATGTATAGATACATCAAATGAAGATGTAGAAGTAACAAATACGAGTAGTTTAGATAGTGGTACCCATGAAATAAAATGTACGGTAACAGAAAACGGAAATACCGTAATAGCAAATAAAACAATTGTAGTGAAATCATCAGGTAAAGTATTAACAGAAGAAATGATGATTACAGAAGTAGGTTCTAGCGGTTCAATAAGGAAAGATAATTTAGGAAATCCAAGATATGCAGGAAGTAATCCAAATAACTGGGTATGTTTTGGAACCCAAAATGAGGCCTGTGATGAAAATCATTTATATAGGATTATAGGCGTGATAGACGGAAAAATAAAGATAATCAAAAATAGTTTTTATAAAGATAGCAGTGGGAATACAGCAATTGCATGGGATACAGGTAATAGTAATAACTGGGACAGACCAGCAACATTGAATACAGAATTAAATGGTGAAAGTTTTTATAGTAATACCAATTATATCGATGAGACAAGTAGAAGTTATATTGCAAAGGGAACATGGTATACAGGCGGACAAAATGGAACTGATTATACATTAGCAAGTTTTGAGGATAATGAAAGAAGTTTCTCATCAACAGGCTATATAGGACTAATGAGTATAACAGACTTTGGATATTCATCAAACCATGCAAGTTGTGATAGAACGATAGCTTTAAATACTGTTAATAATGCATGTGTAAGTAATAATTATCTATTTAATAGCATTGAGATTCAATGGCCGATTACGCCAGTGAGCGGCATCACGTACTACGTGTGGTATGTGACCACGGGGGGGAATGTCATTCACACTTCTGCGTTCAGCATTGGTGGTGTCCGTCCCTCACTTTTCCTAAAACCAGAAGTAAAAATAACATCAGGAAAGGGAACAGAACAAGAACCATATATGCTATCAATGTAAAATTTTCAATCAAATCAATTTTCTACTTTTATAAAGTATTATAATGTAAAGGTTAGTGATATTATGGGTTAAAAATAAGTGTAGTCAATCTTGATTGATTCATTTAATGAAAGGAAGAAAAATAGTATGAATAATAAATTTGAATTAACAAGAGAACAAAATGTATTTATTGCTAAAAGAAACATTGTAGACTATATATGGAAAAGTGCTAATTTGGAGAGGATTGGAGTTACATATCCAGAAACGCAAGCAATTTATGATGGAGGTATTGTAAATGGACTTACGGTTAATCAAATTATTGCTATAAACAATTTAAAATATGCTTGGCAATTTATATTAGAACAGAATGACATAGAATGTGATTATAAAGTATTATGCCATATTCATAAATTAGTAGCTGATAAATTGGTATTAGATCAGGATTTAGGAAGAATTAGAACTACACCAGTTAATATTGGTGGTACAAAATGGAAACCACAATTTCCTATTGAAAGCCAAATTAAGGAAGAATTAGAAAGCTTATTCATTCAACCTTTAAAAACGAAAACAGAAATTGCAATTGAAATCATGTTATCCATTATGAGAAGACAAATGTTTATTGATGGTAATAAAAGAGTAGCCATGCTATTTGCTAATAAAATAATGATAGATAATGGTTGTGGTATTATTACCATTGCACAAGAATTGCAGGAGACTTTTTATGAAAAGCTTATTAAGTATTATGAAAGTGGCAATATGACAGATTTAAAACAATGGATCTATGATAATTGTATAGATGGAATGAATTTTAATAATTAGAAAGAAAAAGAAAGATGGAGGAATTTATGAAAGTATTAAAAAAATTAGGAATTGTTACAATGACACTTGTAATAGCATTATCATTATTTGGATGTAATAAAAAAGGAAAAAATCTAGAGGGTAGTTTATCTGATATTATGAGGCAATTATATAAAGGTGCTGGAATAAACGAAGAGGACTTTATGTATTTAACAGATATTGAAGTAAATAATGAGAATTTATCTTATTATTTAGGAGTGGATAAATTAGATTATAAAGAAGCCATTGCTTCTGAATCAATGGTAGGTTCAATAGCACATTCAGTCGTACTTGTTCGCATGAATGAAAAAGCAGATATAGAAAAAGCCAAAAAGGAAATAAAAGAAAAAGTAGATCCAAGAAAATGGATTTGTGTTGGCGTTGAAGATGAAAATGTCATTGTTGATAGCTATGGAGATGTTATTGTTTTGATCATGAATGATGAATATGCCAAAAAATTAAGTGAGAGTTTTAAAGCATTGCAGTCCTCTAAATAGAGGGCTTTTATTGAAAGGAGTTTTATATGTTATTTTCTAGTATTTCTTTTCTGTATTATTTTTTACCTATTTTATTATTTTGTTATTTTATAATCCCGAATAAATATCGAAACATGATATTATTGATTGCTAGTTTGTTTTTTTATTTTTATGGAGAACAAATACATATTTGGATTTTGTTTTCTTCCATTATAATGAATTATATATGTGGAAGATTAATCGAAAAAAGTAATCACAAAAAAATAATCTTAATACTAGCAATTACAATGAATCTTGGAATTTTAGGCTATTTTAAATATGTTGATTTTTTAATTTCAAATATCAACTCTATATTTAAAAGTCATATTGACTTACTTAGAGTAGTTATGCCAATCGGAATTAGCTTTTTTACATTTCAAACACTTGGCTATGTCATTGATGTTTATAGGGGAACTATAAAAGCAAGTCATCGTTTTTTTGATTTTGCAACTTATGTGTGTTTGTTCCCACAATTAGTAGCAGGCCCTATTGTTCGGTATCAAGATATTAGTGAGGAATTAAGAACGAGGAAATGTTCGATTTCTGATTTTAAAAAAGGAATTTCTAGATTTACAATTGGACTAGCTAAAAAGGTACTGTTAGCCAATGTGATTGGTGAATTAGCGTCCACTTTATTAAATGTTAAGAGTACTAGTGTGATGGGGTTTTGGTTGATTGCCATTTCTTATACACTACAAATTTATCTTGATTTTTCTGGGTATAGTGATATGGCGATTGGGCTTGGAAATATGTTTGGTTTTCATTTTCCTGAAAATTTTAATTATCCACTGATTGCAAAATCAATTACTGACTTTTGGAGAAGATGGCATATTTCGTTATCGAGTTGGTTTCGTGATTATGTTTATATTCCATTAGGTGGAAATAGGGTTTCCAAATTAAAATGGATAAGAAATATTTTTGTTGTATGGTTTTTAACAGGCTTATGGCATGGTGCTTCTTGGAACTTTATTATATGGGGACTTTATTTTGCTATTTTACTTGTATTAGAGAAAAAAATATGGGGTAAGTGGTTAGAAAAACATAAGATATTAGGACATTTTTATACCATATTTTTAGTCCTTATTAGTTTTGTGATTTTTAATGTTGAGTCAGTAAATGAGGGAGTTTCGTTTTTAAAAAATATGTTTGGCATTAGTGGACTTCCATTTTTAACGATTGAAACAGGGTATTATATTAGAAGTTATATTGTTGTGTTACTGATAGCGATTGTTGTCTCTACTTCTATAATACCAACATATCTAGATAAAATAAAACAAAAGAAAGGAATACGTTTATTGATAAATGGATTAGAACCAGTTTATTATGCAGTATTATTATTGTTAGTAACTTCTTTTTTAATTGATAGTTCTTTCAATCCATTTTTATATTTTCGTTTTTAGGTGTTAGTATGAAAGATAAAATAACAATCGTTCTCTTTTGCGTTATTATTTATGGTTTTTTTATATTGAATTTTTTAATCAAAGATAATGAATTATCCATGGAAGAAAGAAGACATTTGAAGCAGTTTCCTGAAGTTTCTGTTTCTTCTATCATAGATGGTTCTTGGTTTTCAAATTTTGAAACTTATACATTAGAACAATTTCCTTTTCGTCAATTGTTTCGAACGATGAAAGCGAAAGTGCAATATCAAGTTTTTAGGAAGTTAGATAATAATGATTTGTTTATAAAAGAAAATCAAATATTTAAAATAGAATATCCACTTGATGAAAAATCGATAGATAGGTTTATTAAAAAGATAAATGATATTGTAGATATGAATTTCAAAGATATGAATATTTATTATGCTATCATTCCAGATAAAAATTATTATTTACATGATTCAAAATATTTAAAAATGGATTATGATAAACTATATGATATGGTAAAAAGGGGATTATCTAAGTTTCATTATATTGAACTACGTGACTTACTTTCATTAGAAGATTACTATAATACGGATACACATTGGAAACAAGAAAAATTGATTGATGTTGCAAGTAGAATAGAAAAATCAATGACGGGTAGTGTTTCAAGTCATCAATATCAAAAAGTCACTTATGAACCTTTTTATGGAGTTTATTATGGACAGGCTGCATTAGGTGGAATTGGAGAAGTATTAACATATCTTTATAATGATACAATAAAACAAGCTTATGTAGAAAATGGAACTTCTTTTCATCAAGTATATGATTTAGAAAAGCTAGGAGGGATGGATTCTTATAATGTATTTTTGTCTGGTTCAAATCCACTTGTTACAATAGAAAATAAGAAAAATAATAGTGGAAAAGAACTCCTTATTTTTAGAGATTCGTTTGCCTCTAGTTTGACTCCATTGTTATTAGAAAAATATTCAAAAATAACGTTGGTTGATTTACGTTATATGCCATCTTCTCAATTACAAGATTTGATAATAGAAAATCAAACTGACATTTTATTTTTATATAGTACTATGATTATTAATCAAAGTGCGATGTTAAAATAAAAAAAACAATTGATAAAAAGAAAAGAATAGAGTATAATAAATGTAGATGGAGATAACTCCATAAAAAAAGATACATTTGATTGTAGCAAGTCAAATGCATTCCTTGTTTGGGAAAAGCATCTGACTATCACGGAAGTGATAACTCAGATGCTTTTATTATTTACATAATAATATAAAAATTACTAGAAATAATAGTAGTATTATGAAATAAAGATATTTTTCGTTTTTTTTCATAAGCACCACCACCTTTCTAAAAAAGAAAGGAAAGCATCTGACATAAATCAAACATATCATATTTATTGTACTACAAATAAATAGATAAGTAAATAACATTTAAAAAAGTGAAAATTTGATTTTCCTTTTTTTGTGATAAAACAACTTGGCAAAAGGAGAACATTTATATATTAGGATTTTATTGTGAAAAAAATACTCAAATAAAAAAACAATTGATAAAAAGAAAAGAATAGAGTATAATAAATGTAGATGGAGAT
>CAYYCR010000106.1:0-6456 GCA_964470385.1 uncultured Muribaculaceae bacterium
TAACGTGCTTTCAGCACTCTAACAAGCCCTGTACTTTAGTGCAGGGTGGTTGACAGTTGAAATTAGAAAGGAAGTAAAAAATGAAAGTAATCACAATAAAACAGCCATATGCTAGTTTAATTGCTGCAGGCATAAAGGAATATGAATTTCGGACTTGGAAAACGAAGTATAGAGGAGAAATACTCATTCATGCAGGTCTTGGTATCGATAAAAAGGCCATGAAAAAATTTGAAAAATATCACTTAAATTATCCCAGTGGCTGTATTATTGCGAAAGCTAATTTAACGGATTGTGTAGAAATCAATGAAGAAGTAAGAAATATGTTAAAACAAAAAAATGATTTTGTTTATTCTCATGTAATTCAGGATAAGGAATGGAAAGGCTATGGCTTTCAGTTAGAAAATGTCATTACTATAAAACCGATTCCAATCAAAGGGAAATTAAGCTTATGGGATTATGATAATAGAATCCAATTAGATTAAAAAAGTGGAGGAAAATATGACTATCGAAGAAGAAATATTTGAGGGAGCTACTGTAGATTTGAAAAAAATATTAGAATATGGCTTTTTAAAAAAACAAGATTTTTATATCTATGAAAAAAAGATTTATCATGATGAATTTAAAGCCAGTATCATAATTACTCATGACGGAAATGTTAATGGGAAAGTAATAGAGTTATGTTCAAACGAAGAATTTATAAATTTTAGAATTCAAAATATAGAAGGTTCCTTTTCTTCCTCAATAAAAGAAGAGTATATTAAATTATTACAAAATATAAAAGAACATTGTTTTCAATTTCCGAAACAAAGAAATTACTGGATTGTTCCAGCTAATCCCAAATACTATGATGTCATTTCTCATTTTGAAAAACAAAAAACAATTACTTGGAAACAACCAGTAAATGTTGCTGTTGGAGATATTTTATATATTTATATTGGCAGTCCTTATTCAGCTATTCTTTTTCGATGTGAAGCAACGAATGTCAATTTTTCTTCTTTCCATGGAAATACAATGGAACTGAAGTTATTAAACCAATATGATAAAGATACTTATTCATTAAATAAATTACGTGAACATGGTTTGAATTCCGTTCGTTGTATTCGGAAATTACCAGAAGAAACAGTATTATTTTTAGAACAAGAGTAATATAACTTCAAAAATTTATCGAAATGATACCAATCATTACATTTCCACTAGCACCCCCCGTAAATATAGTTATTGGCATGAAATGCTTTTCATTTTACCTTTTCTACTTACGAAAACAGGATAGAAATCTTAGAAATAAGGTTTTTTTTGATTATTTCAAAATAGTCATTTTAGAAATCTAATTTGGTGATATAATAAATACGACTGTGAGGGATACCATGAAAAAAATACTTATTATAGAAGATGATAAAGTTATTTCTATAGAACTATCTGAATTACTTGTTCATGCTGGATATGAACCAATCATTTTAAAAGATTTCAAAGAACCATTAGAAGAAATTTTAAAATTAGCTCCAGATTTAATTTTATTAGATATTCATATCCCTTATATGAATGGAGAATTATTGCTTCAAAAACTAAGAAAAAAATCAAACATACCCGTTGTTATGGTGACGAGTAAAAATAATGAAGCAGATGAGTTACTATCTATGATGTATGGAGCTGATGATTATATTACAAAACCCTATAATCCTAATATTTTACTATATAGAATTGGAAACATTTTGAAACGCTTCAATGGAGAAACTTTTTCCTATAAAGAACTCATGATTGATCGTGAAAGAGGAATGGTCAAAAAAGGAGATATAGAAATATTTTTAACCAAAAATGAAATGATTATCTTTTCTTATTTGGTAAATCATAAAAATAAAATGGTGACTAGGGATGAACTTATGACCACTTTATGGAATAATGCAGAATATATCAATGACAATGCCTTAACCGTAAACATTAGTAGATTAAGAGCCAAATTAAAAGAAATTGGATATGAAAATGCGATTGAAACAAGAAAAGGCTATGGGTACATATTATCATGAAAGCAAAACTTTATATCAAAGATAAATGGTATCTTATATTGTTGTTTTTATTTTTTTATCTTACACTACTACTTTTACTTTTCGCTATTAAAATCAAATTAGAAATGATTTTCGTAATATCCTTTTTGATATATTTATTTTTTTCCCTTTCCCTTTTGATTGATTATGTAAGAAAGAAAAAATTTTATACTGAGTTATTACTGAATATAGAACGTCTAGATCAAAGTTACCTTGTCCTAGAAATGTTAGAAAAGCCAAATTTTTATGAAGGACAACTATTATATCAAGCTCTTTATTTTATTAATAAATCGATGATAGAAGTAATAAAAAAATATGAATCTGAAATGAATGATTTTAAAGAATACGTAGAAATGTGGATACATGAAGTAAAAATTCCAATTGCGAGTCTAATTCTAATGGCACATAATCATAACGATAAATTCGATAAAAAAGCGTTAGAACAAATGCGAAGATTAGAAGATTATAGCGAACAAATATTGTATTATGTGAGAAGTGAAAATGCTCATAAAGATTACCTGATTAATGAAGTATCACTTCAAAAAGTAATTACATCTGTAGCTTTAAAAAACAAAGACGATTTACTGGAAAACCATATAGATTTAATCGTGAATATCAAAAAAGAAAGGGTAATGACTGACTCGAAATGGCTAGAATTTATCATCAACCAAATTGTGAATAATAGTATCAAATATAAAGACGAAAAGAAAAATTCTTATATTGCAATCTCTACTTTTGAAGAACAAGAAAATATAATTCTTACCATAGAAGATAATGGAATCGGAATCAAAGAAACGGATATCAAAAAAGTATTTGACAAGTCTTTTACTGGCTATAATGGTAGGATGAAAGCAAAATCAACAGGAATGGGATTGTTTATTGCCAAAAAACTATGTATCAAATTAGGTCATAAAATAGAAATTGCATCCAAAGAAAAAGAATATACCAAAGTGTCTATTATTTTTTTCAAAAATGACTATTATGATGTCTTAAAATAGTGTTATACCAAAAAGAAACCTTACAAAATTGTAAGGTTTTTGTAAGAAAAAACAAACGACAAAAAACATATTTTGTTTTATGATGATAAAGAAAGGAGAAAAAATTATGGAACCAATTTTAAGAATTGATAAAATTGAAAAATATTATGGTAGTAGGTCTTCTCTTACAAAAGCCATTGATAATCTTTCCTTTGAAATAGAAAAGAAAGAATTTGTGGCCATTATGGGAGCTAGTGGTTCAGGAAAAACAACATTGTTAAACTGTATTTCAACCATTGACCGTGTAACAAGTGGACACATTTATATAGGAAAGACAGACATTACCAAATTAAAAGGTTCAGAATTGAATCGTTTTAGAAGAGAAGAACTAGGATTTATTTTTCAAGATTTTAACTTACTAGATACTCTTACAGCATATGAAAATATTGCCCTTGCATTATCTATTCAAAATGTAAAAGCAAGTGAAATTGATAAAAGAATCAAAAAAATAACTGAGGAACTGGATATTAAAAGTGTATTAAATAAATACCCTTATCAAATGAGTGGAGGTCAAAAAGGAAGAGTTGCATCAGCAAGAGCCATTATTACGAATCCAAAACTAATTTTAGCCGATGAACCAACAGGAGCTTTAGACTCCAAATCCGCTAAAATGTTATTGGAAAAATTTTATTATTTAAATAAGACCTTAGAAGCCACGATTTTAATGGTCACTCACGATGCCTTTACGGCAAGTTATGCTAGTAAAGTCATATTTATAAAAGATGGTAAAATATTTAATGAAATCGAAAAAGGAACCGATACTAGAAAAGAATTTTTTGATAAAATTATTGATGTTGTAACACTATTAGGTGGGGATTTAAATGATGCTCTTTAAGCTCTCTATTAAAAATATCAAAAAGAGTATCAAAGATTATGCCATCTACTTCTTTACTCTGATTCTTGGTGTTGCTATATTCTATGTATTCAATGCCATAGAAAGTCAAACTGTTTTATTAGATGTTACTAAAGATACACGAGAGATTATTAAGCTAATGACCAACCTATTATCAGGAGTCAGTGTCTTTGTATCTTTTATCTTGGGATTTTTAATCATTTATGCTTCTCAGTTTTTAATCAAACGAAGAAAGAAAGAATTTGGAATCTATTTAACCCTTGGAATGAGCAAACGAAAAATATCGATGATTTTATTCTTTGAAACCTTTTTAATCGGATTGATTTCCCTTTTTATTGGGTTAGGACTAGGAACTTTATTATCCCAATTTATGAGTTTACTTGTCGCCAATATGTTTGAAGCGAATCTGACTGAATTTACATTTACTTTTTCCTCATCTGCAATGATTAAGACATTTATTTATTTTGGAATTATGTATTTCCTTGTTATGATATTTAATACTATTAATATCAGCAAATGTAAACTCATTGATTTATTACATGGAAGTAAAAAAAGCGAAAAAATAAAATTAAAAAATCCTATCTTTTGTACTCTTGTTTTTATTATTTCTGCTTCCATTTTAGGGTACGCTTATTATTTGGTTACGGCTGGTTTTGAAAAGTTATCAAATGCAACAGATATATTTTTACCAATCATTTTAGGGACCCTTTCTACATTTTTGATATTTTGGTCTTTATCGGGCTTAATTTTGACGTTGGTGGTAAAATTTAAAACGTTTTATTATAAAGCACTCAATAGTTTTACAGTAAGACAAATTAGTAGCAAAATTAATACAACGATATTTTCAATGTCTATTATTTGCTTAATGTTATTTATTACAATTTGTGTATTATCATCAGCACTATCCATTAAAAATTCTATGACAGCAAATTTAAAAACCCTGGTACCGATTGATGTCCAGTTTACCAAAACACGTTATTTAAGTGAAGAGCAAGGAAGTGTTTCTGCTGATACAGTAGCTGACTTTACTATTACATTGCGTGAAACCTTAAAACTTTTGGATTTTGATATTGAGTCAAATTTAAAAGATGTTGTAGAGCTTGATATTTATAATGTAGGTTTGAATTTTAAGGATACACTAGGAAACTATTATGAAGAGGTTTATCAAAAGTTTCCCTTTATGAATTATGATACAAAAGAAGATTTTATTAAACTAAGTGATTATAATAGATTGGCTCGTCTTTTTGGATTAGAAAAATATACATTAGAAAATAATGAATACATTTTAGTTGCTGATTATAAAGAGCTAATAGCGATTCGAAATGGAGCTTTAAAAAGAAATGTTCCGATTTTAATACAAAATAAAAAGTATTATCCAAAATATGAGGCGTGCAAAAATGGATTTTTATTTATTAATAGTACCCATTCAAATGCTGGATTCTTTATTGTTCCAGATAGTGCTTTGAATGAAGAAAAAATATCGGTTAGTATGTTAAATGCCAATTATAAAGTAGAGGAGGAACTTCTAAAGAAGAAAATCGAAGAATCTATTACAGTTGATTTAAAAAATCATTCATATTCGGCTACAACCACCCTAAAAGCTGTTACAAAGATGCGATTATATGAAACCAGTGTTGGTTTGGGTGCTATGGTAACTTTTATTGGCCTTTATTTGGGTATTATTTTCTTAATGAGTAGTGCTGCTATACTTGCTTTAAAAGAGCTATCAGAAAGTACAGATAATAAGGAACGTTTTAGAATGTTACGGAAAATTGGTGCGGATGAAAAAATGATCAATCAGGCTTTATTTAGACAAATTGGAATTTTCTTTCTATTTCCTTTATTGCTCGCTATCATACATTCGATATTTGGTATCTTATTTTGCAATCGACTTTTATCTGTGTTTGGAAATGATGAGCTATTACCGTCTATTATCATGACAGCCATATTTATTATTATGATATATGGAGGATATTTCATTTTAACATATCTTTGTAGTAAAAATATGATGAAAGAGCGAGTTTAGAAGTATCGTTTACTTATTTAAAATTTTGATTGAAAATTTTAGATACCTTATGATTTTGATTATGAATTTACAAAAAAATAATAGGGAGGAAAGATATTTATGAAAGAAAAAATGCCTATAGTAATGATGATTATCATATTTCTAGTTCTTTGTGGCTGGGGTCTTTATTATTTAGAACATTATGATGCAATTTACTATACACAAGTAGATAATACAAAAATAGAAAAAATATCAGCGAAAGAATATGAGTATAAATTGACCTCTTATAACCAAAGTGGAAACAAAAAAGAATTTCAATTTAAGACAACGAGAGAACTTAGAAATTCCGCTTATTTAGAACTAGAAGTGAAAGCATTTGGTGTTCATTCTTGGAGAGAAGTCATGTATGACGAACTTCCAGAAAAAGTGAAAAAGAATTATGCAAAATAAAAATGTAGATTTAAAAGTAAGGTCACTGAAAAAGTGCCTTCAAAAAAAATCAGGATTTTGAAATTAGAAATT
>CAYYCR010000107.1:0-6367 GCA_964470385.1 uncultured Muribaculaceae bacterium
TTGAATGTTCCTTTTTATTTTATGCAAGTTTCCTTGACATATTCATAATAACATAAAAACGGCTTTTTGACAAGTCGCTTTTTCTATAATTACTCGAAAGTTCGAGCAGATTCTTCTCTGGTGCTGGAAACAGGAATCGAACCCGCGACCTACTGATTACGAGACAGTTGCTCTACCTACTGAGCTATTCCAGCACTTCCTTATTTATTATAACAAATTTTAAAAGGATTTTCAATATAGAAAATTGCCAAACTAAATGTCCCCAATTTTAAAAGCTGGGATTTATTTATGAGCTGATATTTACTTCTTTAATATGGGTGCTAGTATAGGTCACAAAATGTTAGATAATGTGATAAAGTGACAAATATTAAAGGTGATACCTATAATAGACAAATAGAAAAAAACATATCCAATAATATTTTATTAGAAGCCTGTATTGATATTGTCATTGATTTGTTTACAAATATTCAAAAAAAATCCCTTATTATTTATTGAAAATTTAGATTTTTAAGCAAATCGAATTCCTTTTTGATGAAAAGATAAAAATGTAAAGCATATAAAAAATGTTAGAAAAACCATTAACGAATTTTACCAATCTATGTTATACTTAACTTAAATATAGAATGAGGGTTGAAAAAATGAAACATGGAATAATGAAATTGATTACAATTATGGTTACCTTTCTTACTTTTAATGTAGTAGCAAGTGCTGAAACTACCAATGTGGCTAGGATAGATAATACGAGTTATAGCAGTTTAAAAGAGGCAATTGCCGCTGCTAAAGCAGGGGATACTATTACTTTAATAGGTGATACAACAGAAGATAGTGTGATGAATATCAACGTTGGAATTACCATTAATGGAAATGGACATCAAATAAAATATACAGGAACATCAACTGCATTTGATATAAGAACCGACAGTGAAATCGTGATCGATAACATTAATCTAGAATCAAACAAAAGAGCAGTCACCATTACTAGTAGTAAGCATAATGTTACAATAAAAAACTCGATATTAACCGTAGCTGATAGAGGAGTTACGGTAGGTTCAGACAACAACCAGAATGCCATATTAAATATTACAGATTGTATCATCCAAAGACTAGGATTTAGTAATTATGACGAATATGTACCGAATGATGGGTCTAGAGGAATCTCGTTATGGCAGTATCAAAATTCTGATATTACAATTAAAAACACAACGATTCAAGGATTCTCTTATGTAATTAACACAGCTTCTCAGATTTCCTTTAATGGAACAAAGTTAATCATCGACAATAGTATTTTAAGAGGAAGAGCAGGATTGAATGTATGGGATTCAGATTTAGATATTACTCTTACCAACTCTGAAATATTAGGAATTAATAATGAAAAAGGACCATCTGAAAGCTTTGCTAATGTTGTATTAAATGGTTCTGCTAGAAATACCAAATTAGATATTCAAAATACAAAATTTTTAAATTATGAAAATGAAACAGGACAAAATAATCCAAATGCTTTACAATATATGCTAAAGGTAAGGTCAATTAACAATACAATTTCGATAGCTAAAAATACCTCTTTTTTAGACAGTACCAAAAAACTAGAAGATAATATATCTTATGGAATCGATCAATATACCAATATCGATCATGAAGAACAAATTGTATTAGAAAATAATATACAGATAACGGGTGGAACTTATTCTTATGATGCCAAAGACTTTTTAGCACCAGGTTATGAAAGCATATTAGAAGATGACGGGATGTATCATGTTAGAAAAATTGAAGATCACTCTAATACCGTTATCGAATTAAAACCATTAGATTTAAATGTGACCGTAAATAAAGCTGTTTTAGGCATTACAAATACTGAACTATCTAAAAAAGTATTGCTTGATACACTAGCAACCACAAATGAAGTGGATATTGAAAATAAAAATGCAAAAGTTACAATTACTATGGACGATATACAATTATCAGAAACAGAACAAGAAAAATTTGAAAAAAATAAAAAAATAGAAAAAGCAACATTGGCAGGATATTTTGATATCACAATTCATGTAATTGATCAAAATACCAATAATATAATTGGAAATTTAACTACCCTTAGCGATAAAATGACTTTCACAATTTTGCTTCCAAGTGAATTACAAAAGGTTGAAAAAGGATATCAAAGAAAATATTATCTGTTAAGAGAACATAACGGAAACTATGATTTATTAGAAACAAAATTATCAAATAACGGAACAGTATTAGCATTTGAAAGCAATCAATTTTCTACTTATGCTTTACTTTATGTTGATGAAAAAATTGTGAACAACCCAAATACGTCTGATGGAATCATTTCTTATTTTTTGATCGGTTTCATATCAGTTATAGGAATGACTTTTATGGTTTTATATTTGAAAAAGAATATTTTAAAAAAGCTGTAATGAAATGAATTGGTTTACCTTTTACGGCTTTCACTAAAATATCCTTTTTTTCTTTACAAAATAGCAAAATTGATTTATCACAAAACCAACATATTATTTATTTTACTAAACATTTACTTTATCAATTTCAGCTTTAGATAGAAAGCATTATTTTTCTAATTTTACATTTCAAAATACGTGGAGTATAATAATCTATATGGGAGGAAAATTATGTTAAAAGTAGAAAACTTAAAGAAAAAATTTATTCGTTATAATTCCAAAAAACAAAAAGAAGAATTTTATGCCGATAATGGAATTACATTTGAAGCGAAAGACGGAGAAATCATTGGTGTCTTAGGACCAAATGGAGCAGGGAAGACAACACTGCTTCGTATGATTGCAGGCATATTAGAACCAACTGCTGGAACGATTCATTTTGATGGATTAAACTTTTCTGAAAATGAAATAGAAATCAAAATGAACATTGCATATTTATCAGGAAACACAAAAATTTATAATACACTATCTACTTATGAACTATTAAAAATGTGTGCTAGTATATATGAAGTACCAAAAAATCAAATAGAAAAAAGAATTGGAGAAATATCTAAAACATTAAATATGGACCAATTTTTATATAATAAAATTGAAAACTTGTCTACTGGTCAAACACAAAGAGTCAATATTGCACGTTGCTTAATCCATGACCCTAAATATTATATTTTAGATGAAGCAACTAGTGGACTTGATATTATTTCTAGCCAAATTATTCTTGATTTTATCAAAAAAGAAAAAGAAAGAGGAAAGACAATTTTGTATTCCACTCATTACATGGAAGAAGCCGAAAATATTTGCGATTCTGTGATTATGATTAATCATGGAGTGATTATCAAAGAGGGAACACCAGACAATATTAAAAAGGATACCAACACAACTAATTTAAGAGATGCGTTTTTTACACTAATAGGAGGGGTTTCTAATGAAGAATAATTTACTCAATATGCTTAAAAAAGAACTTCGAGAAATGTTTCGGGACAAAAAATCTTTATCCATGATGTTAATTATTCCTTTTATGATTCCATTACTTGTACTTGGTATGTCAGCACTCTTTGAATCACAAATTAACAAACCAGTCGAAGAATATAACCAAATTGGATTTGATTATGAGTTAAGTGAAGTAGAAGAGGAAATTGCCAAAAAATTACAAATAGAGCCTATTACTAAGCCAAGAGAACAACTAGAGACAGAGTATAATGACGGTCTTCTTGATTTATACATCACAAAAGAAAACAAGCACTATACCATTCATGGAAAAGATAATGAAACAACAAGTTACGCAAGTGCACTCATGGATCAATATTTTGTAACCTACAAAGAATATTTACAACAACAGTATTTAAATGATAACCATATTGACAGTGATGAAGTCATCAATATTATCACAGTGGAAAACAAGCTCATAGAACAAGAAAATTTTTATGGTAGTTATATTACCAATTATGCTTTCTTATTCATTATTATGGCAATTACTGTATCTGCCACTTATCCAGCTACTGATGCAACAGCAGGTGAAAAGGAAAGAGGTACATTGGAAACGTTACTCACTTTTCCAATCAAAAGCAAGGACATTATCATTGGAAAATTCTTGAGTGTTTCCATTTCTTCGATGATTACAGGAATGATTAGTTTACTATTTACTGTAGTGTCATTACTAGTTGCTGGTAATATGTTTCAAATCTATGAAAATACCAATTTAATGTTACCAATTAGTAGTTTGTTATTCGCACTTATTGTTATTATTGCTTATTCTTTCTTAATTAGTGGATTATGTATTGCGATTGCAAGTCGTTCAAAATCATTTAAAGAAGCCCAGAGCTCTCTTACTCCTCTTACTTTTATTTCCTTTTTCCCAGGTATGATTGCATTTATGATGAATATTAGAACAACGACATTGTTTTCAATGATACCATTTTTAAATTATACTTTGCTTTTTACAGATATTACAAGTGGGAATATTAATTTTTTACATATCTTTCTCATGTTACTTTCTACAGTTATCATTATTAGTATTGTATTATCTATTATCATTAGACAGTATAAGTCAGAAAAGGTATTATTTAGTCATTAAGCGAAATTATTATGATTTTGCTTTTTTTGACAAAGTTTTTATTTCTTTTTTTGGAATTACTTGCTATACTTAAAGTAGCAGGTGATGATATGAAAAAGAAAAGCGGGATTGTTGTTTTGTTGTTACTGGTTTTGGTGTTGGGTGGGATTACTCTTTATGTTAATGTTTTTAAGGAACCAAAAAGGGATTTAAAAGAAAAACCAAAAGTAGAAGAAGAAAAACCAGTTCCAAAATTAAAAATTGTCAATGAAGATTCTAAAACGAGGCCTTATGCAGTTATGATTAACAATAATAAAGCAGCGTGGCCCAATCATTCTGGTTTAGCGGATGCTTACTTGGTATATGAAATAATTACGGAGGGTGGAATTACTAGAATGATGGCTTTATATAAAGATAAAGCAACCGAAAGAATTGGTTCGGTTAGAAGTTCTAGACATTATTTTTTAGACTATGCTTTGGAAAATGATGCAATCTATGTTCATTTTGGTTGGAGTCCAAAAGCACAAAGTGATATTCCTAGTTTAGGGATTAATAATATTAATGGAATTTATGATGCGAGTCCTTTTTGGAGGGATAGAACACTTGGGGTAGCATATGAGCATACTGCCTATACAAGTATCGCTAAAATAGAGGAGCTTGCTTCTAAAAGAAATTATTTGAGAGATACGAACCAAAAGTTATTACTTAATTATAGTGTGGATGAGCTTAGTATTCAAAACAAAGAAGGGGTAATGCGTGCTAATAAGGTATCTATTCCATACTCTGTATCCCATACAACAAGCTATCAATATGATCCCACAACTAAAAAATATTTGCGTTTTATGAATGAAACTCCACATATAGATGGAATTACAAAAGAACAATATTCTGTGAAAAACATTATTATTCAAAAAGTAGAAAATTGGTCTATGGATTCTTATGGTAGACAGGACTTAGGAAATGTGGGAACAGGGACAGGATATTATGTGACAAATGGCTATGCAGTTCCTATTTCTTGGTCAAAAGAAAGTAGAGCCTCACAGACAAAGTACTTATATTTGGACGGAAAAGAAATTATAGTGAATGACGGGAATACCTTTATTCAAATCGAACCTATTTCAATGACACCAACATTTACTGGAAGTGAAGAAATGTAAACATTGTGAAATTTTTAAAAATTCAATCATTCACATACTATTTTTTCTAAAAATATGATATACTATAATAGTTCGAGGTGAAGATAATGATTACTACAATTGTTGATACAGAATACAGTCAAATTGTATATCACATTTTAGTAAATGAAGAATTTAATAAAATAAAGACAATAGAACATCATGGAGTAACAAGATATGATCATTCCTTAAAGGTATCTTATTATTCTTATAAAATAGCAAAATTATTACATTTAGATTATAAAGAAGTAGCACGTGGGGGGTTACTCCACGATTTCTTTTTAAGTGATGAAAATCGTAATTCAAAAGATCGTTTTATATCCACTTTTGTTCATCCAAAAAAAGCTGTCAAAAAAGCATTAGAAAATTTTGAGTTAAGTGACAAAGAAATTGATATGATTCGGACTCATATGTTTCCAATTAATTTAGCGTTGCCAAAGTATGCTGAGAGTTGGATTGTAAGTTTGGTAGATAAAGGAGTTGCCATTGTTGAATTTGAAAAAAAAATCCAATATCGAATCGTTTATTTACTTAATGTTTATTTTTTGTTTATTTTGAATTATTTAAGATAGTTTCTTCTATCTTTTTTCATTTTAAAATGGTATAATGTAGTTGTGTCCTTGTAACTCAGTAGGATAGAGTAATCGCCTCCTAAGCGATAAGTCGGCAGTTCGACTCTGCCCAAGGACGCC